>CBDTZI010000211.1:0-6154 GCA_965364865.1 uncultured bacterium
CTTTTTTCGTGTCGTCGATGTTCAAAATCTCTTCGTAACCCGGCACCACATTGCCGATAGCGTGGCGAACCGTGTGATGTTTCATCATAGATAGCCAATCGATCGGGCTATCCTCTCCGAGTATGCGATGAGCGAGATGCGCGATCACTTCAACTTCGCTGCGCGGCCCCTCATGACGCCGGGATCCGCCATCACTGAGTCGAACAAAACTGAACATCGATTCCTGCGTAGTGGTTTGTGGTTCTTCATCACGGGCAAGCATCGGCAGAATGAGCGTCTCTTTCGCTCGACCCCATACATGACCGGTATTCAATGTGGTGCTGAAATAAACGATGGAATTGAGTTTTGAAAAAGCGCTAACCGCCATCTTCGCATCGGGAGTAGCCCCATACAGATTGCCCCCCACACACCAACCCGTACGCATTTCATTTTTCTCCATCGCCTCTAAACACGACAACGTATCCAGTCCAACCGATGTAGGCAGGGTTACACCGAAATGCTTTTCCAACCGATCGAACACCGCTTTTTTCAACGCCGGGGAGACGCCGACCGATCCAATACCCTGTACATTGCTGTGACCGCGTATTGGCATGAGACCCGCACCGGGCTTGCCCACCATGCCGCGCATCAACGCGAGATTCACGATCGCCCGAACGTTGTCCGTACCGTGTAGATGATGCGTAATCCCCATCGTCCACGCGAAAACAGTATTGTTCGAGTGCGCGTATACCTGAGCGATGCGATCGATCGAATCGCGATCCACACCACTGGACTTTTCAATTTGATCCCACGGCAGAGACCGAATGTGATCCCGCCACGCTACCCACGATCGTGTACATTGTTTGATAAACGCGTCGTCCAGACTTTTCATCTCATCAATCCGTTTGGCAATGCCGCTTAAAAGTGCAATGTCACCACCGATGTGTGGCTGAACGTAGTGACTGGTAATGGATGAACCCAACAGCAGACTTTTCAAATCCGATGGGACCGCAAAATTCACCAATCCCGTCTCGCGTAGCGGATTGATCGTGACCACTTCGCCGCCCCGACGCCGTACATTCATCAACTGTCGCATGAGTCTGGGGTGATTGGATGCGGGATTCCCGCCGATCAAAAAGACCAAATCGCAGTGTCGCAAATCTTCGAGCGTAATCGTTGCGGTCCCGGTTCCCAGAGCGCTGCTTAGACCGACGCCGCTAGCCTGATGACAATAATAGCTGCAATTGTTGACGTTGTTGGTGCCGTATAAACGTGCGAAAAGCTGGATCAAAAAACCGGCTTCGTTCGACGACCGACCACTCACATAAAAAAAAGATTCGTCCGGCTTCGTTTGTTTGAGTTGTTCACTACATCGCTCCAGCGCTTCATCCCACGATATCGGTCGAAAGTGAGTGTCGTTTTTCTCTGCGAGGATCGGTGTGGTGAGTCGACCCAGATGTTCCAGTTCTCGCGGGGTAAATTGTTTGAGTTGATCGAGACTATAATTCGCAAAAAACGCTTCGGAAATTTTTCCCTGCATATCCGCCGCCATCGCCTGCATCGATTTTTTGCAGATTTCAGGAAATCGGCCCGACTCATCCACCATGCCGCCGAGCTGGCCCCCCATCCCCAGTGCGCATGTTTTGCAGGCGTTATTGCTTTTCAATGCCTTAAAAAAACGAAAGATGCCGCCCGATTGCCTGGCCATCTTTAGCGCATAGCGTACCGCGGGAAACCCGCCGCCGCGTGTAAGTTTTTTCATGGTCCACTCTCCAGCTGCTCACACCGCATTCCGCTGCGTGAAGATCTATCATAAGCCCGCAACCGCCAATTGAATAGCACAATATAGGCCATGTGACAGGTCTCGTTAATCCCGCGCAAAATAGTGGTTGATCTTTTGGCCCGCTGCGGTCAGGATGTGAGCCGAATTAGGGAGTTTTACTGGTGCGGAATTCTTCAAGACAAATCATGTTAGCAAGACGTATCGCATGCGGACTGTGTCTGGTCTTGATGCACATCGCCCTACCGAACCGTGCACTGGCACAATCGACGCTGCCCGCCCACGATCCCGATTCCTTTATCAATCAACAACGATCCATCGACGAAAAAATTCGCAGTGATTTTGAATCCGAACTGGGCGACCTGCAACGCGTCTCATTCGATTGGGGCGGTTTCTACAGCACGCATCTGTTTATATTCGATGACAGCGTGGAAAGTTCGCGCACGCTACGACGATACGATTTGCGATTGTGGGGACGCGTATCACTCGATCAGGGTGCGCACGAATTTTACGCGAGAGGCCGATGGAGTCTGTTGGACTTTAACGCCGGTGAATCGTACGACGGTGACGACGACGATGTGGAAGGGCCTAACCTCGAACGCGGGATTTACAAATTCGACTTAAACAAATCACTACGAGCGAACAGCCAGCCGATTAACGATTACAACATCATCCTACGTTTGGGTCGCGATCTGGTGCAGTTTGGCCAGGGATTGTCGTTGGCGACGCCGCTCGATCACATCGCGGTTCAATACGAATGCCAGAATTATGAACTGACCGGATTGTTTGGCCGAACGGTTGGCTCGACGCAGGATTTTGATTTGTCACGAACCGCCTCTCGTCAGCGCCGCGATTTTCTGGGCGTACAACTCAAATACAAAGGGCTTGAGCGACATCGTCCTTTTGTATACGCGTTGTGGCAGCACGATCGCAACCGCGAAAACTTGTTCAGCCCGCTGCAGCGGTTCGATTACGACTCATTTTATTTCGGCTTGGGTGCGTCTGGTGAATGGATTAAGGGATTGTATTACGTCACAGAAGCGGTTTACCAGACGGGACGCAGCTTTGGACATCAACAATTTCTTTACGATAACGACATCGAAGCCTGGGCGCTACGCGCTCAGTTGGAATATCTCTATCCCGGACAACACAAAGCCAAAACCTCCGTTGAATACTTATTCGGCAGTGGTGACAGCGATCGCAGGGTAAGCCCCACGAACACGGTCAACGGTAATCGCGGCGATCGCACGGACAACAGCTTCATCGGATTCGGCTATCGCAATACCGGCTTATCTTTCGCGCCGCGTTATTCAAACCTGCACATGGGGCGCGTCGGTGCGTCCTACCACCCCCTGCCCGATCATTCAACCTATCGAAATCTGGAGGTCGGAGCAGACGCCTTTGTCTATTACAAAAACCACCGCGATGGTGCGGTTTCTGATCCGACCGCCCGGCGACGAAGCGGATACCTCGGTAGCGAGATCGACTTCTTTATGAACTGGCGCATGTCCGCGGACTTTGCATGGACGACGCGCGTCGGATCGTTCTTCCCCGGCAAGTCTTTCGACGATCGCACCACAAGAAATTTTTTCCTGGTCGGCATGACGTGGAGTTTTTGAATGACATCTAAAATCATCCTGTCCATTAGTTATAGTTTTTTTTCACTGGTCATCACCGGATGCACGTTACCCAATCGCACGATCCAACCCACCCACCAGGCCGCGAATCTCAACGACATTCGATTCACACACTACCTCGCCACGGTTCACACCGTCACGGTTGATGAAGGGATGCGAGCGGTGCTGATGTTGATCGGCGATACGAAACAGTGGCCCACGCATCAGGATCGAGTGGTTGCCTTGGAAAGCCGCGGGGCGTTTAAATCGAGCTGGGGGCTTGATCCGAACCAGATTCTTGATCATGGCACGCTCGCCTACATGCTTAGAAACGTCTGCGACATCAAGCCGGGCCTGAACGAGACATTGGCGACGTTTACCCAGCTGGGTGACCGCCGATATGCGTTAAAAACCTGCATCTACGAGGGGATCCTACCCTACACACAGTCGCAGCAACCCGTCATCGGCCAGGAAATGCAATCCGCACTGACGCGGGCGGAAAATCGCATCGGCGGATAACTCCGAATGGGATCGAATTAGCCGTAAATGCAGCATTGACAAGGGTTTACACACTTTTTTCGCCTCTATCTCCGTTTAGTGAATATCTCACCGATCCGCCATTTTCACACCCTACCCTTGACCTGTGGAAGGAAATCGACATAATGCCTCTCTTTGAATCGTATTTTACGGAGTTCGCAGTATGAAGATGAATCGTAAGCTTCGCAAGGAAATTCGTTCTTCCGACGCAGCTAAAACCAAGGCAGCCAACGGCATCGTAAAAACCAAAGAGCGTACGCGCCGCGACAGTCGGATGGTCAGCAAACTCAAAACTGGCTCCCTGCCCTATACCCCAATCGTGATGAGTTGGTTAAGCGGTAAACTCGATAAGCCTTCCGCGAAAATTACGCCGGAGGATATAAAGCCGTTGTTGAAGTGAGCCGCAGCGAGTGGAAGCGCTCGGAAAAAACGGTATCAACTTGAGACTTAAAAGTACGAGCAGCTGGCGAACCATCGTCGGCTGTTTTTTTATGCGCATAATGATTAAAGCGCGACATCAGGTCCAATCGGGCACTACTCTTACAAAGCAAGTGAATACCAAAACATGGTCGCAAAGTGAAAGCGCCTAAATCGGGGCGCGCAAGGTACATTTTTCTACCCGCATATAGCCTATTGAGCTGGCTGCTTTCGCTTGACGCAGGCCGCCCAGGGAGATAGCTTCATCGTAGTTGTAAGCAACAATAAATCGTTACAACAACCATTAACTTACACCAAAATACTCAGGAGAAATAAATCATGGCATTTGAACTGAAACCGCTTCCTTATGCGTTCGACGCACTGGAACCCCACATCGATGCGAAAACGATGGAAATCCATCACGACAAACATCACGCGACCTATGTGAACAAACTCAACGACGCGCTGGCCAGTCACGCGGACTTGCAATCCAAAAGCGTAGAAGAACTGCTATCCAACATCGGCGACCTTCCCGACAGCGTGCGCGGCGCGGTCAACAATCACGCGGGTGGTCATCTCAACCATTCGATTTTCTGGGATAACATGAGCCCTGACGGCGGCGGTTCACCGAGTGGTGAGTTGGCCAGCGCGATCAACTCTGCGTTTGGAAGTCTGGACGATTTCAAAGCCAAATTCGCAGCGGCTGCGGGCGGTCGATTCGGCAGCGGCTGGGCCTGGCTATGCATGGACAAATCGGGCGGACTTCTGATCAAAGATTTCCCCAATCAGGACAACCCGCTGACGGCAGGCTTACAGCCTCTGCTGGGGTTGGACGTCTGGGAGCACGCGTATTATCTCAACTATCAGAACCGACGACCGGATTACGTGGCTGCGTTTTGGAATGTGGTGAACTGGTCTGATGTGGCTGAACGATTCGCCAAGGCGAAAGGATAAACGACACTGTTTCTTAGGTAGCGTCGTCCATGATGGGCAGCGCAAGATCCGAACCGCGTCCGTGAGGAAGCGGCTATTGCAGAATGTAAGTGACCATTAACCTCTCTTTGATCCTGATTTTCAGGTGACAAGAGGGGTTATTTTTTCAGGCTTTTCGTATACAATGGCCTTGGAAATTAATCTCGGGATCAACCATTACTGCAATACCATGCCCACACAAGAATCAACCTGGACGTCTGACCTGTTGAATGCACCGCACGATGTGCCGGACAAATCCAGGCGCGTTCGTAAAATGTTCAACGCCATCGCGCCGCGATACGAGCTGATCAACTCGCTGTTCAGCGGCGGTCGCGACACCGCCTGGCGACGTAAAGCCGTGCAATTAGCCAAGGTCACACCGGATGATGACGTGTTGGACATCGCGTGCGGCACGGGCGATTTTGTTCGCAGTTTTGCCAAAGCAAAACCACGATCAATCGTGGGTAGCGATTTCGCGCATGACATGCTTGTACTCGCGGCTGATCATTCTATAAACGAATATCCGCGCAGGCTAAAGCCTGCGGCTCAGGATATCGCGCATTCAATCCGATGGTGCGAAGCGGACGCGTTAAAACTGCCCGTTCGCAACGGCTCCTTTTCGATCACCTCTTGTGCGTTCGGCGTTCGCAATTTCCAGGATTTACATACGGGTTTGTGCGAGATGTATCGTGTGTTACGACCGGGTGGGCGAGCTGTTATTTTGGAGTTTACCCGTCCGAAAAACCGTGTCACACGAATGTTTTACGAATTTTACGCCCACAAAATTATGCCCCCCGCTGCTTCGTGGATCAGCGGTGATAAAACCGGCGCCTATCGCTATCTGCCACGATCA
>CBDTZI010000212.1:0-6147 GCA_965364865.1 uncultured bacterium
CGCGGTGAGTAGCATGGCCAACAATCCTGTAATCAAGTTCTGTGCACCACTTGTCCAGTTGGCCTGCATCAACAATGAATCGCCCTGAACGTATGAAACGACCTTGATTACGGGGATCACGAAAATGTTGAACATGTTGGAGCCGAATAGGTTACCCAGGGCCATGTCCAGATTCCCGATGCGGACAGCTGCGATGCTCGTGGTAATTTCCGGTAGCGATGTCGCCAGCGCCAGAAAGACCGCACCCACAAACGTCGCGCCCAGTGGTCGGCCGATCATTTTTATTTCGTGCGTGGTGAGCGTATCGCACAGCTGCGTCAGCCACCACGAAGTCCCGACAATCACCGCAGCCAGCAGCGCGATCTGAACGTAAATCCCCGTATTGTTACCGAGCTTTTCTTTGTGTTCCTGACCGTTTGTCTTTTTGTCGAACCGATAAATCATATTGATGCAGGCTAGATAAGTGACCGCAATCAATCCCGACCACGCCCACTCGCCGTACCACATTACATTGGACATTGTACCGGGGGACATTGTACCGGTGGACATCGATCCAAAATTGTTCATAAAAACAATGCCGATCAGTGCTATACCGATCAACAGCAAACTGAATGAACTCGACAATACATGCGATGGGCTGACGTTGCTCAGTACCGACCCACCCTTCATCCGCCAATTCATCAAAACGATGATGGTGATGTTCAGACAACAGCTACCGAGAATGCCGCCGAACGCAAGGTCTACGTTGTGGATCGAAACAGCCGTCGCGGAGGTAATCAATTCGGGAAGAGATGTAACCGACGCGAGCAGGACGATTCCGATCCATCCGCCGCCGATGTTCAGCCGGTCCGCGAGTTTATCCGCCAGAACCACAAATCGCCGACCCGTGAATACTATGATTGCCGCAGCTATTGCAAACTCGGCAAACAGGGCCCACGTTGGCAACTCGGCGGTAAAAATCATCTTGGAAAACAAATCGATCCATCCTTCGGGGGTACATGCACAACCCAACAGTCTCGGTGAGCATTATATCGGTCGAGCCAGTGCTGACCAATCAGAAATGTTATGTGCCATGAGATGTTTTTCAGGTGTTTTGTTTTTTGAGTGACTCATTCCGCGCTGAAGAATCTGGAGTCGGTACCGCCGGTTCCTACACGCAGGGACACTTTTCGGGTGCATCTGGGGCAATATCCGTGATAGCGTGTGCCTTCTTTATTGCGGTAGATTCGCGAGTAGACGCTGCAACATTCAAAATGAATGCCCACCCAGGGTCGTCCGCGCAACGAATTGTTGAGGTCGGTCGATTGACCTGACTCGTCCAACCCTTCGATTTCAAGATGGTAGGGTGGTTCGTCCATAACTATTGTTGTATCGGCGAAAAATTGCGGATTACTCAAGATGTGAATGTACGAAGGATTCAATGGAATCGCGGCTTGTGCGGCTACGCTGCGTCATTTGATCCAGATCCGACGATATTTTAATGCGCATGTTGTCGTCACTCAGCTGGGGCAGGTTAATTCCCACGGTATACGAAGCCGCCTGCACCGTGGCGTCGGCGTAAATCGCCGCCACCGCCAGATCGCTGAGCAAATACTTACTGGCGATTTCCTTGAACGAATCCATCGTGTCCAGCGCTCGCGTGGCGACGGCAGCCATTTCCATAGGCACGCTCACCGCAGCAAAGACAGCCTCTTGATATTCACCCTGCGCGTCTGGATTTTCCCTGGCCTTTTTGGCGGCTTCAGTCATTTGCACATAGGCGATGGCGTCTTGTGTGATCAAAGCACGAAAAATCTGATCATCGCTGTGCAATTTTTTAGCCGCTCGTTCAATTTTTTGTTGAACCTCGGGCTGCGTTTTTTTGGTGATGGAATAAGCGGCCCCCATGCGAGCCATTGCGGTCGCCAGCGCCCCCGCGGCAGCGGTTACACCGCCACCGCCCGGCGTGGGTGTTCGATCCGCTAATTGATCTAAAAAATCATCCAGCGAAAGATCAGCAAAGTCTTTTGGATTTTCCATAACGATTTCTCAAAAATTTGATTACGATGTTAGTTCATCAATTTTCTCTTTGAGCGCAAACGTGTGAGGCCACTCATCTTTCGAGACTGATTGAAGATCACGTTTGGCTCGCACAAGGTCTTCGTACCGATCCAGATCATACCATGTTTTGAGTTCGGATAAATCGATGGTCCCGTCGGCAGCTCTCGTTCGCGTCTGATCTGCCACGTTTTCGCTACCCCAGTCTATGTTTTGAAATAACGCAGGCGATGGTTTCGACAAGGCTAACAGATAATAGCCGCCGTCCTCGCACGGACCCAATACCGCGTCGTGCTTTGAAAGCAGGCCGATTGTTTGTCGAAAAATTTCGTTGGGAATAGTCGGGCTGTCCGCGCCGAGCAGGATAACTGCGTCTGCGCCGTGTGAAAACGCCCGATCGATCGCCCGGGTCAACCGCTCACCCAGATCACCCGCACCTTGCGTCCAGTAGTCGTCTACGTTATCCGGTACGATTTTCTTGAATTCCTCTATTTGTTCGTCGGGCGTCACCACTAGGATCGTCTCGATATTGGGTAGAGCATGGATGCGTTCGCAAACCGCGAGCAAACTGATGCGATGAATCCCCGCCGCCTGTTCAGGTGTAAGAGGCGGCGTCATTCGCGTTTTGACCCGTTCGGGCTGAGGATACTTCGCAAAGATGAGTGCTTTAATGTTAGCCATGAAATTAAACGTAAGTTGATTTGAACATCTGTCAATGCCGGTACACGTTCGGCCTCACATTACAAATGCATATCCATATCGCCGACGATTTCTTTCAACAGATCGTTGAGAGTGACGATTCCCAGCATTTTTCCGCCGTGATCGGTTACGACAGCCACATGCGTTTTCGAGTTTTGCAGAAGGGTGATCGCGTTGGCGACGGTCACATGGGGTCGCAGCGAAGTGATGGGCGACAATCGATCGCCCACGGTGTTCCAGTCTTCATCGCGAAGCAGGTTGTCCACTTTGACGAGGCCGATGATGCGCGATGCGTGTTGATCGAACACGGGCAATCTGGCGTGACCGGTGCGACGAACGATTTTGATCAACTCTCGTCGATCGGCGTGAGTGGAAATATTGGTCACGCGATTTTTCGGGACCATTGCAACATGCAGCGGCGTTTCGGAAAGCTGACACACGCGGTTGATGATGGCGGATTGATGTTGACCCCACGATTGATCCGCAACCGCTTCCTGGAGCATGGCGGCGATACGCGACTTGGGTGTAACGACCAGATCATCCGATTCGTCTATGCCGATGATGCGTTGGAAAATGGAAGACAGTTTTTTTAATAACCAGACACATCCGGTCATGCGGAAAATCCAGTTGAACAGCGCCAGCAATCCGCTGCCCCGTGACAACAGCTCATCGGCATGAAGCTGAAACAGGTTTTTCGGCACCACCTCGCCGAAGACAAACACGATCGGTGTCAATACGACGACGGTGTATAATTCGGTATCGACTTCGCTCATCCCCATCAACTGGGCAAACATAAATGCGGCGATGGTGGTAGTCAGGTAATTCATGACGTTGGTACCGATCAGCGCGACCGAAAGGGCACCGGCTTTGTCATCTAAAATGCGGACCAATCGTTGTGATCGTGCGTCATGATTTTTGACACCCAGCTCGAGACGGAGTCGGTTCATACAGTACAGACCGGTCTCCGTGCCGGAAAAAAATCCGGACAGAAAAAGACAGACGACCATGACTGTGATCACGCCAACCCAGATCATGCGGCACCTCCGGGCGGTTCTTGACCTGGTGAATCCTGGCCATTGGTGTTGCGCGTCAACAACACATATTCGACGCGACGCCGGTGCATACTCTCAACCGTTAGCGTCAGGTTGCGAATTTGAATTTGATCTCCGGTTCGCGGAAGGCGTCCCAATCGCGACAACACCAGGCCGCCCACAGTGTCGATGTGCCGATCGATTTCACCCACCCCGAATCGATCCGCCCAGACACGCACACTCAGATTTCCGGAAAGTCGATAGGTGTTCTCGTCAATTTGCGTGGTGACATCCGTGGATTGGGTCGCCTCGTAATCAGGAATGTCTCCCACGATCCACTGAATCACATCCTCAATCGTGACCAGACCTGCGGTGCCGCCGTATTCATCGACGACGATGGCGATGTGACCCTGCTGTCCATGAAATTGTCTAAGCAATTGCAACAGGTTCACCTGCTCGGGGATGTAATGCACGGGGCGCAGGATGGATTTGATCGACGCATCCGGGTTTAGCACCATATCGCGCACATAGAGAATGCCGTGAATATTATCGATATCCTTGCTGCAAACGGGAAATCGACGGCGTTTTGTTTTTTCCGCCAGTGCGAGAATTTCCTCTCGTGTACTCTCAAGGGTCAGCCAGTGGATATCCACGCGCGGCATGATGACTTCTCTGACACTAATATCTGCCAAGGCAACGACAGCTTGAAGCATGTCGTTTTCGGTGGTGTTGATGTGTCCCTCGCTGGCGGAATGTTCGACCAGTAGCTTGAGTTCGTCGGTGGATACCGTGGATTGCACTCGTGACGAAGGCGATAACAGCCGGGTGATCGGATCAACCAACAGCGTACCCAGAATCAAACGTAAGGGCGAGAGAACGATATGAAGCAGTTGTGTTAAGGCTCCGGCCCACGGCGCAACGCGTAAAGCGCTTTTTAGCGCCAACGCCTTGGGTAACATTTCACCAAACACGATCACCGCCAATAACACACCGAGACTGACCAACGCAGCCACCGCTGGGTTTTGGTCGTGTAATCGATTGGCGGCGACAAAGGACAACGCGAAGATGGCTACGTTGACGGCGGTGTTGGTGATTAATAGCGTCAGCAATACACGCCGGGGATGTTTCATCAGCATGAACACGCGGCGACGCAGTAATCCCTCGGAGTTTGCGAATTGATAATACGCTTGTCGGCTGAGTCCGAACAGCGCGGTCTCCGAGGCAGACACGCAACCCGAACACACTATTAATAATGCCAGCAGCAACCAGATCATCGTTGAATCATCTTACTCCTGGAAGCTTGAATCTCGTCGAGTGACCAGGTCAATCGATTGTTCAATCATAGCCAACATTGTTGGGTCTTTTGCTTGTGTTTCCTGTGCAATCAATTTTCCACTTTCCAACACCGATAGTGCATCTTCAAATTGCCCGTTTCTTCGATAGACCTCGCCCAGATGATACAGCGCCAAGGCCTGATTGGGATCGAGACGTATCGCCCGATTTAATTCTGCGATGGCGGACGGATAATTTTTGAGCATCGCGTAAATCCAGCCCAGGGTATCCAGGCTGGCTGGGTTCTCGTCGAGTGATACCGCTTTTAGCGCGTGTGGCAGCGCAACCGCAGGCAATTTCAAATCCTCCGCCAGGATGTAAGCCAGATTGTTGAACGGCATCCAGTTGTTCTGCACATATTCTAAAGCACTTTCATAAGCCAATCGGGCGCTATGCGGGTCGGCGTTGAGCTGATGTAGCTCGGCTTGTTCCTGATACAATCGAGTGAGCCTGGGTTTATCCGTTGTGGTGGAAATCAGTTGCGTGATGACTTTCAACGCGTCTTCCAATCGATCCGTTAAACGATACAGACGAATAAGCATAACGTTGTTCACATATTGATCGTGACCCATGGAGGCTTCGTTTTCAACGATTTGAATCGCACCGGTTAATGCACGCTCATCGGGAAACGCGACCCGCAATTGACTGGTGACCACTGGAGCCTGGTCAGGATTTTGTTCCAATGTTCGTTGTAGTGTAACCCGGAATTGCTGAATCGACTTATCCAGTTGCCCATCCAGCGACAAGAGAGTTGCATACCGCGTGTGCAGGGCGGGTTGATCCGTGAAGTTCGACGCGTATTTATTGTAGTATTGAATCCCATTCGCGTATCGCTTCGTCCGTAGGTATACGTTCAACACCTGAATGATGCTTTGCGGAGTATGTTTTTGGATTTCCGCCCCGCGCTGAAAATCCTCTAACGCCTGATCAAACTCTCCCAGCCGAAGCGATATTCGACCGCGAAGAAAAATCCATCGGGGATCCGAACTGTTTTGCGACCGATTGATCTGGGCGGTCACAATCTGATCCGCATCTTCCGCCCTGGACA
>CBDTZI010000213.1:0-6135 GCA_965364865.1 uncultured bacterium
CTAACTCATAATACTTGATCGCATCTTCCAGCCGGTCCAATCCGTCATAAGCCAAGGCCAGCCGATATTTTGCAAGTGAATATCCCGGGTCCGTCTCAACGGCCTTGTGCAAATAGGACAACGCTTCTTCATGATTCCCTTGTTTCAGTGACACCTGGCCCAGCAATAGATAAGCCCTGCACCGCACGTTGAGATTCTCGAAATGCAACTCCTTTAACGCACATTCGATAGCCAGATCATACTGCCCGGCCAGACAATAAGTCCCACCCAGGCGTACCCAGACGCGTGGTTCATTCGGATAAACTTGAGTGATGCGTAACGATTTTTTCAACGGCGTTTCGTAAAACGATGCGACCCGCCAACAAATACCGATCATTAAAACGATGAATCCTGTACTGAGGCCAGCCATCATATATCGAAGGTATGGCTGATGCCTCGGTATGATCCATTTTCGGTATGCGGCGACCACGGCGTAAGCGAGAACCCAGCATAAGGCGATCACTGGCAAATACATATAACGATCGGCTGCCAGGAGATTTCGAGCCGGAATGATGGGTAGCGTGGCAAACATGGTCGAGAAGAACCACAGTGCTACCCATCGAGGCGAAATATAACGAAGACACGCCCAAGCCCATCCAACAAGTATGGGTATGACCACAAGGCACGACCGTAAAGTTTCACGATCCAACCAGTGAACTTCCTGTGGAGTAGGATAGTAACTCGCCAGTCCGACCGGCCAGAGGAGATGTCGGATGTAGTGATCCAGCGCCAGAATAACCCGAACCGTTCGTGGGCCTTGCAGGTAAACAGCTGCTCCAGAAAACAACCTTGCCTCTGATGTCGCCTGCACATTCACCAATACAAACACACCCACAACAACAGAACAGACAAACCATAACACCCACGCCTTATAATTCCGCAAGTTGGGCTGGATCAGCAAGACAATGCCCAGCATGACAGGTAATCCGATCCGCACCTTAGAAATCGAACAGAACAGGGCCAAAACAACGGTAGCCACTGCCCAACCCACAGCACTTTTCCCGCGCTTTCCGTGTCCCAATGTTATGCTTATAAATTGATGAAACGTCAGTAACGAACCCAGTCCAAACAATGTGGACATCAACATCATGCGCCCGTTTAGCCAGGCGACCACCTCGGTTTGGATGGGATGAACCGTAAACAATAGTGCCGCAAGGGTGGCGATGATCCATGCCGAGGATTGATCCTGAGACATCCTCGTACTCTCTTCACGCTTATAGCCTGATGGCTTAGACAGCAAACCCAGATGTAGCATCCGAACCACAAACCAGACCAACAACGCGTTGGCGGCGTGAAGCAGGGTATTGTTGAGATGAAAAAACCACTTCCCCCCCTCCATTCCCTGATCGAACAATCCAAGCAGATTCCCAACGGCAAACTCAGTTTGAAAACTCAACAAAGGCAGAGGCTGATATAAATCTCGATGAACGATCCCAAAGAGTTGAATCGCGTGATCCAGAGAGGGTCGATTAACCAATACGTGATTCAACACCAGATGACGGTCATCGTCTCCTACAAATCCCCCACGCATCGTGGGCAAGCCCATGGCCAGAGCCACGAAAAAAATCAACCACAACACTCGATACGAGTGTTTCTTTGTAAGCTGCAACTCTGGATCGTTGGAATTCACTTCGATTTCAATCTTTCAGATCAACAGACAACAATTTACAAACATCGATGCGAAACGGCAACCATAACAAACATCCTGCTAATCTTCAATTCCTGTAGCGTTCAACGCTAGTCGTGCCAACCGTGGCGTGATCAACACCGCTCGCGACGAACAGGAGCTGGCTCAGCTACGACTCTTGTACAATCAACTGGATTCGATCAGAATATCTTTGTACGGGACGGTACCCCATCAGGGTATCCAGAGAATAAACGATTCATCAAAACACGAAGTGAGAGCAAGATGGCTACTGCGAAAGACGTATTGATACACCAACTTCAAATGGGACAAATGTTAATCGAGCAGTTTACAGCCGATTTGACGCAGGAGGAATTTTTTCAACTCCCAGCGGAGGGCGCTAATCACGCTGGGTGGGTGATGGGCCACCTCGCCGTATCCGAAGATTCGATGGCCAATGATCTTCTGGGAAAACCCAAACAACTGCCCGAATCGATTCACGATCTGTTTAAGATGGGCACCAAAAGTCAACCCGATGCTTCCATCTATCCATCCCGAGACGAACTCATCGAGATGTTCAAAAATTCGCGTGCCCATGCCATGGAAGCACTGACTACGTTCGACGATGCGAAATGGGACGACCCTTCACCCGAAGGAATGGATAAAAATTTCTTTCCGACCAACGGTTCGATGTGGTCCATGATGGGCGTTCATCAGTTCTGGCACATCGGCCATCTCACGGTATGTCGTGCAGCGTTGAAGAAAAAACCGATTTTTTAAACTACCGACCCCAACAAATTATTACTTACTCGCATCCACCGAGGTGTGGTCGTGAACGATCAGCCACTGTCGATTGATCTTGCGAAAGACCAACGAAAACGCTCCGCCGACGGGCTTGTCACGATCCAGATGCCAACGTCCCAATACCAGCGCTACACCAGGCTTCATGATCGAAATCTCAAGATCGTCGAAGGTGAGATGCCCCATCGCAGCACGATTGGGATATCGCTTGTGGTAGTTGTCCTTTGTCTGCTGCCAACCTTTAGTCACGCGACCGCTGGAACTGAAGGAAAGTTGTGGCGAGTTCCAATAACCACTCATGAAGGTATCAATATCCCCGCGATTCCATGCTTGATCCTGTTGCACCAGAACCCGGCGTATCGCATCCACTTCGCGTGAGGGTTGAGATCCCTCGACAGACTGAGTGGTTTTCACATGAATGATACACCCCGATAACAAGCTCGAAACCGCTGCTATCCAGACCATAACTGCACATTGTTTTTTCATAACGGATTCTCTTCACCCTGTTCGTATACTCAACCCTAACCGCTTATCGGACAACGATTTCCGGCAAAAATTCGTTGGCGGTTTCAATAAGATATCGTAGTGGTCAGGTAAAACCATTTAGGTCCATATGTCAAACCATGCGTCCGTGAATTTTCAGTTTTCAGCCGCAGACCATGCGATGTTATCACCTTAGCTCCTTTATGGTCGTGACATTAAGTTCAACCTCATGGGTGACGACGATACCCTTGCCAGGCGACAGGCTTGACGTTAAATCGCCAATATCAGCATAAAAAACAGTATTTCCGGGGGATCGTGACTTGAATCAGACTAAGACCAGCTCACCAGAGGATGTGCCGTTGGATGATCCCAATCGATCACAAAGTACGCATGGTCGCGTCGTGCAAAATGACGATTGGGATTCCCATACCAACACCTCGAACTGGATCAGTCACTTTCGCAAGCAACTTCGAAGTGCCTATCTGGAATCGACCAAGGCGCTGGTCGAAGCGGTCGACGCACGCGATCCGAACACTCGCGAGCACTCGCAAACCGTTTCAAAATATGCGGGCGAAATCGGTCGGCGAATGGATTTGAACACGTCGCAACTGGAATCGCTGCGTGCCGCCAGTTTGTTGCACGATGTCGGAAAGATCGGCGTACCCGATGCCATTCTCACCAAGCCCGGCCCGTTAACTCACGAAGAATATGAAACGATCAAGCGTCACCCGATCACCGCGTTGGAGATTCTGAGTCACATCAGTTTTCTGTCAGACGAGCGGCCCATCATCCTCTATCATCACGAACGATACGACGGCACAGGATATCCGACGGGCCTGGCTGGCGAACAAATTCCGCTCGGTGCTCGAATCCTCTCCGTTGCGGATGCGCTGGATACGATGTTCTCACCCCGATCGTACAAAGATGCCTATGATGTGGATCATGTTCGCAACGAACTGAAAAATGAATCGGGTAAACAGTTCGATCCCCAAGTCGTCGACGTCACACTAAACCTACTCGACGAACAGCCCGAATTGTTTGAAACTTTTTCAGTCTAATCCAACAACTTGCGAAGTACGGTAGGTAAAATGCCGCCGTTGCGATAGTAGTTCACCTCGACGTCGGTATCGATGCGTGACACGACCGAGATCGTTTTCGACGTACCGGTTTTGGGTTCGGTCAGCTTCACTTCGATTTCCTGTCGCGGCTTAATATGGTCATCCAACCCGACAATTTCGATCACCTCTTGACCGGTAATGCCCAACGATTCGCGCGATTCGCCCTGCTTATACTGCAATGGAAGAATGCCCATACCCACCAGATTGCTGCGATGAATCCGCTCATAACTTTCCGCGATCACCGCACGAACGCCCAGCAACAGCGTACCCTTAGCTGCCCAGTCGCGTGACGAACCCGTGCCATATTCCTTACCCGCAAGTACCACCAGCGGCGTACCGTCGGCTTTATATTTTTCCGCCGCTTCATGCATCGACATCTGTTGACCGGTGGGAAGATATTGCGTGACGCCGCCCTCGGTTCCCGGAGCCAGTAAATTTCTCAGTCGAATGTTGGCAAACGTACCCCGCGTCATGATGCGGTCGTTACCCCGCCGTGAGCCGTAACTGTTAAAATCTTTAGGCTCGACACCGTTTTCCTGCAAAAATTGACCCGCGGGTGAATCTGGTTTGATTGCACCGGCGGGAGAAATATGATCCGTCGTGACCGAATCGCCCACCATCACCAACACCCGAGCACCACGGATGGGTTTGATGGAAGAAACCGCTTTGGTTAATCCATCGAAAAACGGAGGGTTTTGTACATAGGTGCTCTTCGCGTCCCACGCGTATGTATCATCCGACGCCCCGCTGATTTTATTCCACTGTTCGTTGCCATCAAAAACATGGGCATACTGATTACGATATTTCTCGGCAGTGACTGACTGGGCAACCGCCTCGGAAATTTCCGCCTGCGAGGGCCATATGTCTTTCAGATATACATCCTGACCGTCACTCCCTTGACCGAGAGGCTGAGTCGTTAAATCCATATCGGTCGAACCCGCCAAGGCATAGGCGACCACCAGGGGCGGTGACGCGAGATAACTGGCCTTGACCAATGCGTGAACACGACCTTCGAAGTTACGATTTCCACTGATCACACTCGACGCAACCAGTTCGTTTTGCGTGATCGCGTTGGCGATCGGCTCGGGCAACGGACCACTGTTCCCGATGCAGGTCGTGCAACCATACCCCACCGTATGAAAACCTAGTTTTTCCAGATAAGGAGTCAACCCCGCGTCGTCAAGATAGTCTGTGACCACACGTGAACCCGGAGCCAAAGAGGTTTTGACAAAAGGTTGAACGGTCAAACCCTTTTCGCACGCTTTTTTCGCCAGCAAACCCGCCGCGACCATCACCGAAGGATTCGAGGTGTTCGTGCAACTGGTGATGGCTGCGATCACCACGGCTCCGTGGGTGATCGTAGATGAAGAACCATTGTCCTTCACCTCCGCGTTTCGCGTCATGGCATTGTCATCTAATGCAAAACCTCGCTGCGTGACCGGTGCCTTCAACGATTTTTCAAACTCCGATTTCATCTGGCTCAACAGCACACGATCCTGCGGACGCTTCGGGCCGGCCAGGCTCGGCTCGACCGTAGACATATCCAGCGACATCGTATCGGTAAACTCAGGGTCAGACGCACCGTTGGTGCGGAATAGCCCCTGCTCTTTGGTATATCGCTCGACAAGATCAACCGCATCATCATCGCGAGCGGTCTGTCGCAAATAGCGAAGCGTTTCATCATCGACCGGGAAGAACCCCATCGTAGCCCCATATTCCGGAGCCATGTTCGCTACCGTCGCGCGATCCGCCAACGACATATTGCCCAGCCCGTCGCCGTAAAACTCTACAAACTTACCGACCACGCCTCGCTGGCGAAGCATTTCGGTCACAGTCAATACGAGATCGGTAGCGGTCGATCCCTCACTGAGTTGGCCGGTCAACTTAAACCCGATGACTTCCGGCATGAGCATGTAAACGGGCTGACCCAGCATGACCGCTTCCGCTTCGATCCCACCAACGCCCCACGCGACCACACCCAGACCGTTAGTCATGGTCGTATGACTGTCCGTACCGACGAGGCTGTCGGGCATGGCGATCATATGGCCATCGACGTTTCGCTTGGTAACG
>CBDTZI010000214.1:0-6130 GCA_965364865.1 uncultured bacterium
ATACTTGGCGTCGATTTCGGGCAGAGTAAATTCTTCCTCCTTGGGGGCGTCGTCTTTTTCTTCTTCATCATTTTCTTCGCCGTTTTCGTCATTGCCCCGGCTGGACTTCTCGCCGTTTTCGTCCTCGCCGTTTTCTTTCTTTTCCTCTTTATCTTCTTTGTCTTGCTCTTCTTTTTTCTTCTTCTGTTTTTCGTCCCACTCTTTTTGTGCTTTTTCGACCTTCTCGATCTCTTCTTTGGCTTTTTTCAGCGCGCCGCGGAGCATTTTTTTGTCGCCTGTTCCCCATCGCGTTGCGATGTGAAGATACGCGTTGTCCTGAACCAGTCGTTCTGAATCGTCGCCGGCGGTGCGATAGATCGAAGCCATGCCCGTGATATCTTCCCCGTCAGGAACAAAACATGCAGAAGTAAACCCGGCCTGGAGCAGTTCGGTCATGTCCATCCATTGCAAATATATTTCAGAGGAAACACTTTTGTCGCCGTTGACCCCGCTGCGGGTGTAATCGTCCAGTCCGAAACGTGTTCGAGGATGTATAAAGCCCGGAGTGACCGTTTCGCGTTGTGCTTTGATGATTTTCGCTGAGGGTGGATACTCGATGCTGGAACCCACTTCGGTAATTTTTCCGTCTTCGATGACGATGATGCCCGGTGCAAACTCCTCACCCGAAACCGTAATCACCCGTTTGGCTTTGATGACGATAATGTCGTCGCCAGCGAGGGTGTGGCTTTGTAGAAGCAGTCCCAGGGCAATGATGAGTTGTATTTGATTCAAAAGTTTCATCTTGTGCATCTAAAATCTTCTTTTCACTTTGGCGTCATAAATCACTTTTCCGTTGATCACGGTGATTTCGCAAGACGATCTCGGGTCGATCGGATCGCCAGTCCAGATTCCGAAATCGGCGTCTTTGCCCACTTCGATGGAGCCCACATTTTTGTCGATCATCAAGGCTTCAGCAGGAATTTTGGTAACGCCGCGTAGTGCTTCGTAAGGTTTCCATCCATACCAGCAAGCCATCGCAGCCTGATAAAAAAGTTCACGTTGCGGAATGACGGGGGCGTCGGTGTTGATGCCGAGTTTATGCACCCCGCCTTGCCACCAGCGTGCGGCGTTACCGTGCATTTTTCGCTGCGACCGATCGAACCAGAATTGCCGAGGCCCGTTGATCGTGTACAGATCCTCTTCGATGACCAACGGAGCGGTCTTGAATCCGTCAAACGTGCAGTGGTCCAATACGGTTCTCAGGCCGAGTTTTTTACTGAGCATGTTTACCGTGGTCATCACTACTTGATATATTTGCGTATGCACCGAAACGGGGAATTCGTGTCTGAACAGGCCGCGAAACTCATCGTAAATCGGATCGTACGTCGGTTCGTCGGTGGTAGTCCCTTGTTCAAACGCCTCCCACGATTCGTGATACGCTTTGGCTTTAAGCAACGTCTGGCGGGTGTTGTAATTCATATAACTTCGACCCACGCCAAACCAATACCATTCCGGATTGCCCGCCTGGGCGATTTTTAACGAACCGGGTGATCGTTGTACGACCTCTTCGATTGTCGAGCCGCCTGTTTTGGCGATCGTACCAAAGCCTGACATATTCGTGCCACTACCGGGTATGAGGAGTACCGAGGTTACGCCGCCGGCGCGGGCCTCGACGATTCGTCGATTGTTGGGTACGACCGTCTCCAGCGTTCGCAGACCCGGATTGGTTAAATAGACCATGTCGTTAAGGTCCATTAACGAACCCGCGGTATGATTATGAGCGTCGACCAGGCCGGGCACCAGCCATTTGTCTTTGGCTTCGACCGTGCGATAATTTTTGGGAATCGCCTTGGACTTTTCCGTTCCGATGTAATCGAATTTACCATTCTTCACCAACACCAGAGCGTTATTGATGACGGTGTTGCTGGCGTCCATCGTGATCACTTTGCCGACGCGATAGGCTGTGCCTAGGTGCTGAGTCGAAGGCTTAGCTTGAACGACGGTTGAAACAGTCAGGGTGAACAAACACATCATGACTAACTGTTTATTTCGGGTGAAACATGTTGGGATCGTATTTGTCAATCGCTTCATTGCACTTCCTCACCGTTGATAATCACGCGTTTTACCCGACTGCCCGCTTCAAAAGGGTGGCCGTCGAAAATCACCAGATCGCCATGCCTTCCCGTTTCGAGTGAACCGATCTTGTCATCGAGTCTGTACATTCGGCTCACTTGTGTGGTAAACGCCGCCAGGGCAGAGTCCGCGGACAATCCAGACTTGACCGCGTGCAGTCCGACCATCGGCAGGGTTCGAGCGGCGTCTTCGGCATCACTTTGAAAAGCGATGAGCACGCCCTTGCGAGCCAGGTCATCGGTCTGATGGTATCGTTTGTTGTTTCGCAGCCGCAGGGCGTTTTTGGGTACGATGACGCCGACGTTGTTTTCCACCAGCGATTCCGCGTGAACCGCAGCGTCATTTCCGTCGAGCAGCAACGCGTGAATTTCAAATTCCTTCACCGTATCCATGAACGCCTTGATCTGAGCCGGCGTACCCACTTTTGCCACCAGTGGAATTTTCTGTTCGAGGATCGCCCGCAACGGTTCCAATGATTCGTTCACCTTGGGGGGTAACGGTTGACCGTCCTTGCCACGTGTTTTTCGTTTGATGACTTTGAATTCGACGGCTTCCTTGTCGGTGCGTATGGCGTCGAGATCGATTTCGAGTCCCTGAAATTTGATGACGCCGACGATGTGATCTTCTTCAACAATGTCGGCACTGATTTCGGGGTAACCCATTCCGCCGGTATCGATCTCCATAATACCGGTTATGTGTGTGCCATCGAGTGTCGCGACGACTTTCACATCCTCGGGTGCACCCGGTATGGAAATACGCCCTTCGATATCGCTGCCGGTGAGTTTCAGTCTCATGGTTGCGGTTTGTGGTTCGGGAATGGGTCCGCCGGAAATGGTCGTGGACCAGGTGCCGGTGATCGGATCGGCTTCGCCTTCCTCACTTTTCACTTCTTCTTTTTTCGGCTTGTCGTCGGTCAGCTCGCCTTTGGCTTTCTTCTCTTTCCACTCAGCCAGCTCTTTTTCATACTTCTGCCATTTTTCGAGATATTTTTTTCCGGCTTCGAGTCGTTTTTTGATTTTCTTCTGGATTGATCCCGGATCAGCTGCAAACAGATCAAACACCACAGCGGCCGTACCGCGGACGATGCGGTCTTCTCTGCTTTTTCCGCTGGTCTTAATCGCACTGATCTGTGATCCCTGCCCCGAAGCTTTGTAGGGCGAGAGCATGACGGTGGTAATTCCGGCACGAGCGACGCGTCGCTGTGTGACATCGGGAACACCAACCAGTCGTGCGAGTGAAAGATCGGTCCCCGTGGAAGATTTGTCACCGTCGAGGCCGAGGTGACCAAACGCGTCGATAAAACCGGGCGTGACAAAGCTGTTCGGCCCACCCGCGATGTACTTTGCGAAGGGGGGATGGGGCACGTTGTTACCGACGGCTGAGATTTTTCCGTCTTCAATTAATACGCTGCCGTTATGGATTTGTCTGTGTTCGTTGACCCAGATCGTTTCCGCTCGAACCACCAACGCATCCGTTTCAGGAGCGGTAAAGACAAGTTCACCACCGATGTATACTCGGTTCGCGTAACCCGTGGTGAGAAGGGGTTCACCCCAGAACACCGCTAAGTCCGCGTCTTTGCCCGGCGCGATACTTCCAACGCGATCATCAATTCCCAGAATTTCCGCCGGAATGCGAGTGATGGAGGCCAATACTTCTTGCTGCGTCATACCGGCACGCATCGCGGTGGACGCAGCCAATCTTAAATCAATCGTGCCCACATCTTTGGCGATCGCCAATGCCAGTTTTACGCCGCGAAGTTGTTCGAGTGCGTTGACGTTGGCTTCGATCGCTTCGGGGTCATAACCAATATCATTCGCGTTGCCGCGTAAACCCTGAGCCAACTTGTAGACCAGTGGGACTTTGCTGTTTCGCAGTTGATCGGCGACGTGATGTGCCTGTGTGCCACCCACCAGATAGCCCGTACGTTGATGACGTCGCATAAACGAGAGTGCGCCGGCGATGTCCGCGTCGCGCTGAACTTGAACACGAAGCGGTCTGTTGCTCTGCCATGCCCGGGCTAACTCTGCAAGATGATAGTCCGCGAATTCCACCGGCTCGGACCAGGTTAACGCTTCGTCGATCGCTAAAAACTGACCGAGTCGAGAAGTCGGCCGCTGAGCAATCGGTTTGGGCAAAGCCACGTCGGACGAAGACGGTGCGTGGTATTTTACAATATGGGGTGGGTGATACACGTTATCGCCAAAATTAACGGACAGGTCAGACTGGGATTGCAAAATGCGAGATGCATGATTCCCGCCGAGTTTAATCACCGCACCTTGGCCGGCAATCAAGCGATGCGTTCCCGGATTGAGATGGACGGTGGTGATTCCGCCCGCTAACACGCCGCGATAATTTTTGTAGAGATCAAAGGAATCGATGGCGTGATAACCCGCCCCGATCGACTCGTCCCCGCGATGATCCTCCGTCATGTTGGAGGCGGCCGAGATGAAGCCGGGTACGACTGTGGCGTCCGGCAGATCCACCAGCGGTAAATCGGTGGGGATGTCCAGGTCGTGGCCCACGGCAACGATTTTTCCATCGCGTACGATAATGATACCCGGCGAAATTTCTTGTGGCTGATCGAGTGACATTGAGTAGACACTTCCAACGCGCAACACAAACGATCGCGAGGTATCCTCGTGACTCGAAGATTCACCAATCGCGATGGGGTTTAGGGCGCCCAGCAGGACGACGGCAAGGATAACGATGGATTGTAATTTCTTATTCATCATGTTTTATACGCCGAATTATTCGGGTGATTGATCGTCTGTCTTATTGTCTGGAGCCGCAGTGGGTGTCTCTTTTGGAGAACCTTCTTCGTCCTGATCGCCGTCGGTTGAATCGTTTTCGGTGATTTCGTCGGGTTCGTCGCCGAGAAGTTGCTTGAGACGCACATCGTTTTCGCGGTCGTACGCTTTGATCCCCTTGATGTACACCTGATCCACCCAGCTATTAAAATCGAGCGGGTCCCCGCTGAACACCACGATGTTCGCGATCTTGCCGACTTCCAACGAACCCACTTTGTCCTGGAGTCCAAGGGCCATGGCTGGGTTCAGAGTAATCGCTTCCAGTGCGGTTTCACGTTTAATGCCGTGGCGTACACATCGGGCGGCCTGGTAATTCAAATATCGTTCGGCCAGCGAATTGTCTGGATGGGGTTGCAACGAAAAGCGAACACCCTTCTTCGCAAACACTTTCGGGATGAACGTTTCTTTTAATTTACCGGTCAGGGGATCACGCTCTCGATAAAGCAGTTCGGGATCAAGCACGACGGGGCGGCCTGACGATTTGATTTCATCCACGGCTTTGAAGCATTCCGTTCCCAGCACCAAAGTGTTTCGATCTGCAAAACCGTTTTTGCCCGCGAGCTTGATGGCTCGCGAAACATCCGAAGCCAGTTCACACCAGGTAAACACATCCATCTCGCCGCGGGTAAGCTTTATAAGGTTACGATGTTTATCATCGTAGTCCTCGGTTTTGATTAATTTCTTCCCTCGTTTACGCGCCTCTTCCGGTCCGACGTCGATTTTTTCATCTTTGTCTTCGAGCGATTTTTCGTATTTTTCCTCAGCCAGGTTTTTGAGATAATCGTCAAGCTCCAGAAACGTTTCTCGCAGAGTCGCCATCTGGGCCATGCGATTGGAACCTCTTTTTGGGCCCACGCTCAGCTTCAGAGCAGCTTGGGGTTTCAGCGTCATTTCGTCGGGTGTTAATCCGATCGGATGAACCACGCGGGACACCCCACCGATGATGCAATTGTTGGCTACAATCACATGCACAGAAGTGATGCCGTCACGCAACGCATCTTCAAAATAGAGTCGAGACGGGTCCATCGCGTCATACACATCGAGAAACGGTGTCACCGGGAAATTTTCGTTGCGAACATCGAGGCCACGCGCGGAATGTGGGTCGATCATGCCGGGGAACAACACTTTTCCGCTCATATCATAAGACATCGCGTCGTAAGGGATGTCCACCTGCTTGCCGATAGCCGTGATTTTTCCGTGTTCGATCAGGA
>CBDTZI010000215.1:0-6096 GCA_965364865.1 uncultured bacterium
ACGCCAACAGTGCGCCGGCGTTTGCCAAAGCCTCTCATCAGTTGGCGGGCCAGTTACGGTCGCAGCCAGCTGCCTTTCGTCCGAATGCGTCGCTGATTCAAACCGAGCTTCGGTATAATAATCTCAATCCGTTTAACACCGCCTGGAAGGTGATGATTTTTGGTGCGCTGTTGTCGCTGGTTGCGATTTATGTTCGAAAGCGTTGGTTCGATTACATTTCGATTTTGGGCATGATCGCGGGATTTGCGATATTGACGTATGGATTGTCGTTGCGCTGGCAGATCGCCGGACGAATCCCGGCTTCAAACATGTTTGAATCGCTGCTGTTTTTGAGTTGGGGGATGGGTGCGTTTGCGATTTTGTCCATGTTTGTTGTGCGCGATCGCGTCGTTCCGTTGACCGCTTCGGGTATGGGTGCGGTGGCGCTGATGCTGGCCGATATTCTACCGATGAACCATTTCATCAGGCCGATTGCTCCGGTGTTGTTGGATACGGTATGGATGTCGATCCACGTTCCGGTGATTATGGTTTCCTATTCGGTGTTGGCTCTGGGTGTGGTGGTGGCTCACGCACAGTTATTCACCATGGCTTTTGCACCGAACAAAAAAGCGGTCCATCAGAAAATCGATTCGCTGCACTACTGGTATATTCATGTGGGTTCGATATTACTGCTTGCGGGCATCATCACCGGCAGCATGTGGGCGGCTTCCTCGTGGGGACGCTATTGGGGCTGGGATCCGAAAGAGGTCTGGTCACTGGTCGCGCTGCTGGGCTATTTAACCATACTGCATGTGCGCACCAATAAGGAATCAACGCCCATGTGGATGTATATTGTTGGCGGGTTGTTGACTGTGATCGTATTGGCGTTGGTGGTTCCTCGCCTTGCGCCACTGACATCGGGGAAAATTTTAGCACTCAGTGGTGCGGTGGTCGGCATGATCGTCTTTGTCTTCGCCCGCGGCCCGTTCGCCACAGCCATGAAAAGCATACTCTGTTTCTGGCTGATCATCATGACGTATGTGGGTGTTAACTATGTGCTGGGTATCGGGCTTCACAGTTACGGATTTGGTACCGGTGCGGTTGCGAAATATATGTTCCTTACCGGTGGGACTGACCTGGGGATCATGATGCTGTGTACCGTGATTTATCTGTGGCGCACGCGCTCCATGAATTCGATTACAAAATCCACGCCGCTGCCGGTGGTGTCGTAATGAGATCTATAACAAAATTGAGTCGTGGGCTAAACAACGTGTTGCACAAGAATCCGCTTGTTTCGTCAGGTCGGGAGTTCGTCCCAACAGGACAGCATGAAAATAGCCCAGCGATTTATCGCTGGAAGATGTTTTCCGTACCGCGCCCGTGAGGAAGCGGCCAACAATAATTATAAAAATATTTTAGTCCTGTAGTACGATTGAACGCCCTGCCAAACATTTCAGCCGTCCCTCCGGGACTAGCCCGGTAGTAGCGCCGTTTACCCAGCCATAAATGGCTGGGCTAAATTCGTAACGCCCCTCCGGGGCAATTTGGATTAATACACGGACAAGCAAAGCCTGTCTGTAGCACCCACTTTCCAAACCACGCCCGCAATTCTCCGATCCATGACAGTAAAGGAGTGGCCAAATCATTCGTCCGTCACTTACTCATCATCCTCTGTGAGAGTCAACACTCGCGAATTTCATGCCGTTGGTTGTATAGCTCGCGCGGTGATGCAAGACACAATAATCTCATAACTAAAGCCCACGGACCGAAACCCGTGGGCTTTGTATTTAACATCCCGAATGGATGTAGAGGAATTATTTCGTACGGATTACCGCTTTTATGGATTCCCGTCGCAGATCGTACCGTCACCTTCTGCGGATTCGAGTACACCATTTCCTCAACAGTAGCGGCTTGATGGTTTTCCACTCTGTTTGCCATCACAGTCGCTTGAGCAGTTGATGCAATCTTCACCCGATTCGCAAACACGGTTATTATTGCAAGCCACAACCTGACAGTTCGGATCCGCATCGCAATCCGGATCATCGCAGTCGATCAAGGTATTGCAATCGTTATCCAATCCATCATCACAAGTGACTTCCGCGGTTTCGGTGGGTGTGCATCCCGGCGGCGTTCCCCATGTGGTGGAGGCCATCGTGTAAGGCTCAGCCATCCCGGTGTTCATCCAGGCCTCAAGAATATACGCCCCATCGTTGGCAAGAAACGAGTTACTACGTGTGTTCGCCAGGTATAAAAACTGGATGTATTCCCAGCTGGTCGGTTGATATTTCAGATCGATGGTGGCAAAAGCAGCCCCGGTCGGCGGATTCAATGTGGATGTATCCCAGTGGTTATAAACACCGCCGGGTCCGGGGTTGCCATATTGGTATGGTTGATTGTTAAACGCCGCTTTTTCTTCTACGGGACTGCCGGGTACATCGCTGAACGTTCCCGGTGCGAGTGGAACCTGCGCACCATTGTTGTGAGCCAGGTCGCCGACTGCGGGGTTGGATACGTCGTAACAGGTGCCGTAGAAATCTACTGATCGATGAAAATCGGATTTCAAAAATTGATGTCTGGCTTCGGCGTCGGGGTCGGGACCGAGTTTTTCCGAGCTGCGCAACAACACATATATTCCACTTCCATAATAGGCTTCGGGCGGTGCAGCCTCGTCGTTGGCGAGAAAGGGTGGAAACTGTTCACCGAGATGTTCCGAGTCATCCGGGTTCGTCATTTTATGACAGAGATCACACGCCAGAGCGGTTGCGTCATTTTCCTGCAATCCTGATCCGTCAGTTGGCGTAGATCGACCGCCCAGCCAACCATCCGCGGAGTGACAAAGAATACAAAGATCGCCTGCGCCGTCGAAACCCCGCTCTGCGATAGCGACGGTTGCCCAGAAGATCGGGTCGCGCGTGGCCTGGGCCATCATGCTTCCGCGCCAATTGAAGGCCGGTTCAACAGACGTATCGTAACCGCCGTGGCAGTTGTCACATTTGTTGGGTGATTCCAACCCGTTGACTTCACCCGGTTGTGTCCCGGGTTGCTTGATTTCGTTCGGTACAACGTTGGTCGCAGAGGCAACCGTACAGCTTATAATAACAATAAAGAGGATGTTTTTCATAACTATACTCCGTATGTGAAGTTGAACATCCCAACCTCGAATAATAGTGTGAGCATGTTTCGTACCATATATGACCGGTATGAATTAACTTCATTTAAGCGATGATCGTTACGGCAATTCTCAGAAATGGATAATAATAGCGTAATAGGAAGATTTTTTTCTTACTAGTAAGAAAACATCATTACTAGATAGAGGTCTGAATTTTCCACAGGCGTGTTCTGCGAGAATACATTTGTAGTGTATGAGTTAATCATGCAAGTAATGGTGTCGAAGATTCAATTACGATTGAAGGGGTTATACCGTTTGGTCGATCGGCAACTCAACGATAAAAGTGGAGCCTTCATCGGGTGCGCTATGGATGTCGATCGTGCCGTTGTGAGAGGTGACAATTCCGTGGGTAATGCTCAAACCCAATCCCGCACCCCCTTCACGTTCGCGCGTCGTAAAGAACGGATCAAACAGATAGCTTTTTTGTTCCGCGGTCATCCCGCGACCATTATCCTGAACGTATATTCGGACTACTTTTTCACCCGCTTCGCTACAGATACGAATGTCAACATCCTTATTTTTCGATTCCGCTGCGTTTTGGATGAGATTGACAAACACCTGAACCATTTGCACTGGATTCACCGACACTTTGGGAAGATCAGGCGTAATGGCATGGTCGATGTTCACCAGTTTATTATCCAGGTAGGATTGGGTCAGTTTGATCGCGCGTTCGATCAGTTCATGAATATCATGAGGCCACTTTTCAACGGGTTCATTTCGAGAAAACTGTAATACACTTTGAATAATCTGTGCGCAACGTTCTGCATCAAAGACTATCGTATTCAGGCTGTCTACCACCCGCGGAGACAGGGTTTGAGCGTCTGTTTTGTTCAGCGCGTTTTGGGCGCCAAGGAGAATCGACGTAATCGGGTTGTTAATTTCATGGGCGATACCAGCGGCCAATGTTCCAATCGAGGTCATTCGTTCAGATCGGCGTAATGTGCGATCGGCACGATGTTTTTCAATGGCAATCGTAGCCAGATTAGCCGCTTGATGGATCAAGTGCAGTTCATCCTGGGATGGTCCGCGAGGATTTTTATAATACATGGCAAACGTACCCAACACCCGGTTCGTCGAACTCAATATCGGTTGCGACCAACAGGCGCGTAGATGATAGGTATCGGCCAACGCTCGAAAATTTTTCCACAATGGGTTGGTATGGATATCTTCAACGATTACAGGTTTCCCAGTAAAGGCGGCAGTTCCGCAAGATCCCACACCGGGCCCGATTTTCATACCGTCGATCACAGTGTTATACGCGTCGGGCAAACTCGGAGCCGCCCCATGTCGTAAACATTGATTGACCGCATCAAAAATCAAAATAGAACAAATCATCCCCGCCGACTGTTCTTCAATGGTCAGGGCTAGTACCGACAGTGTTTTTTCAAGGGTGGAATTATTTAATAAACATTCCAATACGCGGTTTTGACCCGTACGCAATGCTTCGGCGCGCCTTTCTTCGGTCACATCAAACCAACTCCCCACCAACATGGAGGCTTGTCCATTTTCATCATGAACCACCGTGCATCGGTCGTGCAGCCAAACGTAATGACCGTCACGATGTCGGAATCGATATACATACGATTGGAGATCCTGGTTGCCTGATTCATTCAGTGATTGAAGAATTCTACCCACATCATCTTTATGAATTTTATCTGTCCAAAAGTAGGGGTGGGTGTAAAAATCCTCGGGTGAATAGCCTAATTTTTCCTGAACATTTTCACTGATGAACGTAGTGGCGTGTTTCGGAGCGGGGCCACAACTGTAAATCACCGCCGGGCTTAATGTGAGTACGCGATGGTAACGCTGGTTGACGTCGTGCAACTGTTGAGCGATATCCTCCGGCGAGGACTCACTTTGATGAATGGGTTGAGGTTTCGTCATGGCAACAGGTCAATAAATTTCAATATATTGTGGATTATACGTTGGATTATACGCAGATCATAGCAGAAAGTCCCCGAAACATTTCACCTGAGTATAAGGTTGTTGGTAAAAAAATAAAGTACAGTGAATCGGTGAAATTCAGGGGCGGGGAAGGGTAAAAACTCACTTTTTGTATGCAATAGGATATTTTTTGCAGATTCAGGATTCCCAATGGTAGTCCCGTACAATTTTATCGTAATTCCTTGTTGTTTTGCTCATGTAGAGAGGGAGTTGACTATGAAGAAATTACCATCATTATTCATTTTTTTCTGGTGTTTGGCTGGTATTGCTACAGGTGTCGAAGAGTTAGTGCTACCAGCTATGGCCAAGCGAACTGAAATCTTGACACCACATACAATCATTTTTTTCTTCTACTCACGATATTTTCATATTTAACACTGATATGGAAATGTTGAGTCAGTTCGTGGTGTTAGTCGATTAGAAAAACCGTCGTGTATGGCAAACCCTGGCTGTCGCTGATGAGTTCGAGCATCAAAAAACAATGACCAATAACACAATTTATCGTCAGGGATAGTCACCGTGTTGTGATGGGTTACATGAATCGCCTACTCGTGATTAGTCCTATAATACATGGCTTGTGTTGAATTATTATCGAAGCCGTAGAAATCATACTTACGATCCCTGCGGATTTATTAAATTGTGATTGACATGTGATTGTGTTGTTGATAAGATAGAGGTTTGAAAGAGGTTGGGTATTGGCATATCTGATACTTGTTCCGTCGTAGGGGTTTATTTTTAATAAGGGGATTGTAGTCATGTTGCGCACTATTTTTCGTTCATTTTCTATTCTTATCATCGCATGTTCGGTTGTAAATGTCGCCAATGCCGTTGTTGTGTTGGAAGACGGTATCTACGAATTGAGCAATCATCGTGACGGGGGTGCACGGCCACCTCTGTATGGTCTTCGTCTTGATGGCCTGGGAACCGGCGACCAGAATGACATTTATACTTTCGATTTTAATGCATCGGGTACAGCTATGTTCATGGACCTGGATGTAGCCAAT
>CBDTZI010000216.1:0-6079 GCA_965364865.1 uncultured bacterium
ATGATCGAGCGTATCCTGTGTGGCAATTTTGATGATGCCTTCGGTAACATCGTAGCCGATCGCGGTAAGACCGGCGCCCGCCTGGTCCAGGATTTCCGTGATCGCTTTTTTGAGTGTGATTTCTCGGGGCAGGTGCAGATCGATTAACGCGTCTCGTTTCACACCCGCTTGCAGAAGGTCGTGCCAGTTGACAAGGATGTTTAAGTTTTCAGACGAGACTAATTTCTCGATCACTTGGTCAAAAGGAACCTGGCGGAAATCGACCGGAATTCGTCGATCCAGAGCTCCAAAAAGTAATCGATTGCGTGCGGATTGTTTGGGTAAATTTCGCTCAGGCCGAGCAATGACCTCTGCCCAGTCTTTGGGATAGCGCAAGTCCTGGTGCCATGGAATTTTCGATTCTTCAACATCCAACAAAGACGCCTGAGCCTGGTCGTAGAAAGTTTGTCGAATTTCGCGGCCACGACGATACTGTCGTGTGTCTTCCAGCTCATCCATCAACCATCGGGCGGCTTTGTATTTTGGATCAATGACCGAAACTTGTTGCAATACATTGATGGCCGAGCCCAGGTCGCCATCTTTACGGTGTTGCATCGCCTGTTGCATCAGCGAATCCACCTGGCGGGATCGATTGTCGGCGTCCTGCTTTAGTCGAGCTGCCCGATCCGACGTAATCTGCTGGTGAATCTCAGCCACTTTTCTTTCATTGTAGCTACGTTCCTGATCCGTCACATATTGTACAAGCTTGCCATAATCGCTGCGGAGATTTTCGTAGTCGTTGATGGGGTCCGCGAACTGTTTGCCGGATTCCATGACCTGTTGAGCACGAACGAGCAGGGTGTTCGCATCGTCAAATCGATCGCGAGTAACGTGTCCTCGAATCATACTCTCGACATCACGATATTCAGCTACGGTGCGCTGCCAGTTTATCTGATCACGCTGTTGAATTCTTTCGATTAAGGAATCCGCTCGCGTACCGGCTACGTTTTGTTCATGTTGCTCAAGTCGTGCCAGACCATTCACGGCATTGGGATATCCGGGCACCAGCGACATGGCTTGTTGATAAAGTCTTCTGGCGTCATCATATTTCCCGCCGCGAGCCATCTGCTCTGCTTCGGTAGTTAGCACGCGTGCTCGTTGTGCTTCTCGGGTTGAAATCTGATTCGCGGGTAAGGTCGCTGGGGTAGGTGTTTCTACCTTTTGTGTAGCCACGGGTGCGTCCGGGGCTTCGCCGCGGAGCTGTCGTAACATGGCCTGGGCGGATTGACGCACCGGGTGCGCAGCGTATTCGTTTGAAAGTACACGGTTGAGTAGGTTTTCAGCATGGTCAGTAGCTTGATCGTTGATCGCGGTTTCTGCGTCTTCGAGATCACGAAGCGCCTTCTCATACATGGTGATGGCGACCTGGACACGATTTAGATATACATCACGTTGTGCTTGTTGGCGGGCATCCAGCTTGTCACGATCGATAGCAGTTAAAATTTCCTGTGATGCCAGGTATTCTCCATCATTAAAAAGGGAGATGGCTTGTGTTAACGCTTGTGCATCCTGAGCGGATGCAGGCATAACACTCAAGCCAAATACAAACATAGCTGTTAGAATGATGGCCCCGAAAGGCGATTTTCTACGTTGCAAAGGATGATCCTCCAAGTTGGCGCTCGGCCTGGTGTTTAGCCTGGGCCGGACCGTAAGGCAAGTTCGACGCACCAGCATATTCACACTAGTAAATAATTAAACATTCACACCGGTCTACCATTGTCAGGTATGGACGGCGTTCCCATGGTTACGACCCAAGTGGGCCTTCCGGGAAGGGCGATTGTAGAGGGTCAACCCTTTCCCTGCAAGTTCCCCATAGGTCCAATCTGTGGGGAAATTACTGTACTCATTCACGTTTTTTCCTCTTCGACACATTCGATCTTTGCCGCCTAGGCATCGATTAGCATAAGGACCGAAGTACGGAGCAAATAAAGTCCGATACTCTACAACTTTCTACGGTGCTTGGGTGACTCTGCAGCTGGCCATTACGGTTGATATAAACGTCCTTTGGCCGCCTTTTTCGACGGATGGCCTTTTTCGGTAAGGATCGTTCGTTCATGAAGATTTCCTGATCGATCCACAAATACAACGGCGGTCTCCTGCGAAGGCTTGCCAAATTTCACCCCGCTGCGGGATCGACCAGATTTTCGACTACGCGAGCTTCGATTGAAATCAATGTCGATCACGGTGGCATGGGAATCAAAATCAGCTGTCGCTCTGATGTTATCACCAACGATGTCCATTGACGGGATCTGAACATTGGAATCACCATCGATGGGGTCTCCAACCTTAAATTTGAAGCGGCGGCTCTTGACCCACTCGCCCTGGAACCACCGATACATTTCTACACCTATTTCCTGACGTTTGTTGTCGGCGCTGGTGATGAAAAATTCCAGATCGGGTGGAATCGTAACCGCGTCAGAAGGATCAGACCACGGGCCGGGTATGTACACACTGGCGGCATCTTCTGGATTGGCAAATTTCAGCGGTTCACCAGCCATACGGTTATAAATTAACGCGCGAATACGGTATTGATACGTTTCGCCGCTTTGAATGCTGCCCGCCAGGGCGTCATTAGCCCACAGCTGTTGATCGGGAAGTCTCTGACGAACAGGGCCCGCGTTGAATGCCTGTACGTTGCGATTATTTCTATTCCAAATTTTGGCATTTTGTTCGGCTAATTCGGCTTCAGCTTTAAGTTTCTTGGCTTTGTTAACCAATGCGGGGCTTGGATTTTCTCTGATGATCTTCCCGGCTTTGTTGAATGCGCGAGCCGCATCATTTGCAGAATGGTTTTTCTTAGCCAGCTCGAGAAACCGGTAACCTTCCTTCAAATCCTGCTCGTATTGTTGAATTTTTGTGAGTACTTTATTTTTATCATCACCGGCTGCGCCGCCCAACCCATAACGATCTTCTGGGCTGGCTGCCGGTGGTTCATTGGGGAACAGATATTCGTCATCCTGCATTAATACATCCCGATAGGATTTAGTCGCAAGGATGGGGAAAGACCACGGCGTGCCATTAATAACAGTGTGCGGGAACAAATATCTTAAAAGGTCCAGCTGAGTGGCGTCAACTTCCAAACTTTTGACATAATCTTCAATCCGATTTTCAACTTCGCGTGAGATGGAACTTTTGCCATTTTTGTTAATGATACTGATCTGCGGTCCGGGATCTAAATCGTAGACGGGCCAGGGATTGATATAATCCCAATCATCCTCAGACCAGCTTCCATCGGGCCTGCGTTGTCGGCGTTGTAATTCGACCGGACCAAACAATACATCCGCCCGGTTCGCTCCATAGGAAAGTCGTTGGAGTTCGGTTTGTTGTTTCACATCAAACAGGCTCGATACCGTTGCCCAATTGGATGTCATGAAGGAAAGGTCATCAAGGTTCTGTAAAACTTCAAAAGTACTTCTACCTGTCGTGATGGAAGGTTTACTCATTTGATAGACATCAACCAACTTCGCCTGCCCGACCAGTGACCCAGCCTGATCCACTTGAGGGATGTCAGGCCTGATGGCGACGACGGTGGGGAGGGTTGTTTTTTTGATGGGTGAAAGGGTGGTCGTGAAACTGGGGTATAACGCCTCGGGTACGTCCACATCGACGTTTGCGTTACGAATTAAATCCTGGATCGAGGATGCTTTCTGGGCCAGTCTGTCATCAATCGTGCCGGGTGTAACTTTCTGGCCGTCGATTTCGAGTTGATTGGGAGAAGTCACCAGAAATTGGACAATCACACCGATCAGCACCAGGCACGCAACGCCCAGCACTCCTTTTTCAAAGTGTCGTTCAACGGGATTGATTAATTGCTTGGCCATCTCTAACGCCTCTCATCTGTCACTGCGATGATCTCTCGCATCGTCTGTAATCTTACTATCATGTGAATCTCTGCGGTCTTGTGTGGATCAGCCTTCTTCGTCTTCCGGCTCCACGCATTGGTCGATGTCACGGCAAATCACAGCATTTTCATCTCGAACCATTAAGGGCATCCATTTTCTAAACATATCGCCCATTAAAATGGTTTCGAAATCCATCACGACATTCACCGCGGGGTCTGAGCCGTAAATTTTATCTGCAAATTTTTTGTTGACCGGCTCGGCTTTATACGAAACACGTAGCAGCGTGTGCATGCGGTTGTTACACATTTTTTCTATGAACAACGGGATATCTCGGTTATCCATGACCAGTTTCACGGTGAACTGAATCACGTCGAACGAGTCGCCCGAGGCATTGTTGGTGAACACGGTGACGGGCGTGCCGGGGGGAAGCGCTTCTGTGGTATCCCCCGCAGGATTCCCGTAAACATTTTCTCCGTCCACTGAGACGAACAAATCTGACAAACGAACTGAAATCACATCTTTCACGGGCATGATGCCCACCCAGGGTTTGGCCCCCGACGACTCGGCTTGTTGGGCGGCTTCTTCGTTTAATGCGACGATGGCTTGAATGACGTCGCTTTGAATCCAATAATTTAACTGCGCTCGCCACACTTCATCGGGAAAGGGTGGATCTGCAATATCAATATCTACCATAGATGGTTCGTAGGACAAGCTGGGTACGATTTTACCCAGGGCCTTGACCTGAATAAATCCGACTGCGTAGCAATAGATGCGTTGTGCGTTCCATAATGCAGCTCTGGCATGCGAGTTTTGGAGAATGCCCGCTTTGGTAAGTACCCCGGCTGGAGATTTATCAGGCCCCAGGTTTTTATACAGTCCTTCGGTGCGTTCGTCTTCGATTTTATCCCGCATCAAACCCGTGTCCGCATTACTGGGGATGGAACCCCATGTTAATTGTTCCAGTAGGTTATTCATTTCGTCGTGATATCTTTTTCGAAACGCGAGACGGGATTGAGCATTTCCATAGGGTAAAACATCGTCGACGAGCAGGGTGTAGCCATACAGTTTTTTCACATGATCAATCACCTTGTTACGATCATCAATCACCATGTCAATTTTATCTTGTTCATCATTCAGACGATCCTCGTTGACCGGATTGGATCGCAGTCCGTCGAGGTTTCGATAAATCGATTCCGCCGATTTCATCTGTTCCATGATTTTGGGCATGCCCTGGTAACCCGTAATGCCCAGCGCAATTCCCGCGCCGCCGACCAGGATACAAACAATCAAATACATTTGTCGTTTAATAAAATCCATAATTCCCTACTCCTGGGAAAAGTTTGTCTATGTTTGAACTCAGTGAAAAGCAAGGCTTTCAACCAAACCACTCTCAAAGGGGTTCGTTATTTAATCTTCAGAATCATCCGTTTCCATCTCTTCCAGTACATCCTCTGGTAAATCTTCCAGAATCACCGATACCCATATTTCGTAAGTCCAGTCATCTACAATAGATTCGTGCGTAACCGGATCGAGCGTTCTAGGGTCCGCCTTGGTTTTGACTGGGGTGGCGGTCTGTTTCGTAGAGGATCGATTACCACCCCAGAGTCGTCCACTTCGACCCTTCGAGGAAAATGAACCGCCTCGACCAGAAACACCCGTTTTACTCGAATCGATTTCGATTTTGTTTCCTGTGAACAGGGAAACTTTGTCAATATAAAAACCGGTCTCCAGTTTTCTTCCGTTTTTCAGCAGTGCATTCATAAACTGCTTCCGGATGAACATGACGTTTTCTTCATGCGGGCTGGTGCAGGTAATCGTAATTTTGATTCCGGGAACCTCTTCGTCCGACTCATAATCATTTAAAGCCTCAGGCATATCGACCAGGCTTTTCCAATCGAACAAATTCAGATCGGGTTCAAAATGCATATCCAGGGCCGTGATGTTGACTTGGTTTCGCTTGTTGCGGGGTGTTTGATCTGATGACAGCGCGCTGAGTATCTCTTTTTGTGTTGTCGCACGACCGACGGGACCTGTCGGTGTGGGTACACTGCCATGTATCACTCCAAAGATGTCCGTGATCAGCGTTTTGTTACGCATGAGTTGTATTAATTCTTCGGTCTCCTGGCGTTCGTTGTCTCCCTGTCCCCTCAGTTTGTTCAACTCACGTTTCAGGGTGTCACCCGCCTTCTGGATTGTCT
>CBDTZI010000217.1:0-6073 GCA_965364865.1 uncultured bacterium
ATGCGATCGCGCCGGAGGCTCCGATCAGAATAAATGATTCCGAGTTGACCAGCGCGTAGCCCCACGCGGCGAACGCCCCGCCAGCGAGATAGAACATCGCGTAGGCAATGTTGCCAAGTTTTCCGTTCACCCCGTTGCCAAACACCCAAAGGAACAACAGGTTGCCCAGTAAATGCCAACCATCGGCGTGAAGAAACTGGTAAGTAAAAAATTGATATATCTCCGGCCCATCGGATAGAAAGACAAGACTTTCTTCCAGCGCAGCCAACCCCTGAGCGGTATCGCTGACCGACAGGGGCGACGATGACTTGAACGGATTATGAAAAATTAAGAACGTAAGGATATTGATCCCGATGAGAAAATAGTTCACCGTCGGGTGTTTAGGCGATACGGACTCAGTTTTGATCGGAATTATGGCAAACATAGCGCATACACAATCTTATTAAGCGATAGAAATCGTCGGGTGGATTAACTTGTTATTTCGGGTTCGGGTGTATCCGTCGGCGCAGCTGGAACCGCCCCGCTGACGGACTGAACGTAAATCATTCGAAGTTCGTGAAGGACGGAGTCGAGCACCTTTTTTTCCTCGTCTTCGAGATTGCCCTCGGTTTTTTTCTGGATCACTTCCAACAGATCGACATAATGCTTAGCCGCGTGAGGATTCGGCGGGATGTTTTCGCCGTTGGGCCCTTGATAACCGCCCAATGCGATCCCGGCTTGCATGGCAAGCATATTGACCAGTTCCATAAAGCTGGCCTGTTGAGGGGCTGCAGCCTGCTTCGCCTGTTCCTGTTGTTCCTGCTGAACAAGCCGTTTCTTTTCCTCGGCGGCTTCTGTTTTCCAGTCCGAGTCGATGTGCAAGCCACCGCTTGATGGTTCGTCGCTCATGGGTTTCTCCTCTGATATTGCGATCGCTTATTTTCTGGTGAAACTATACTCGAAAACTATCCCTTTGGGGAAGCGCGTCGAGCAGCATTTGTAGTGAATTATTGTTGTATAAACCGAAAAAATAAGTTCGGTCTCGCGCGATCGTGTTTTGCCCGAATTCTGCAGCTGCACGATCGATGGCGGCGTTGATGTTTGAAGTCACCTCGGGGCAGGTATCCAGCATCGCCTGGTTGAGGCGGCGAATTTGTTCAAACGTATCGCGACGAGCGGGACGGTCTGCAGGGTGTTGTTTTTTCAGCTTCACTGCGAGATTGACGAAATTTTCTTTTTTGTCCAACAGGAATTGTAACTCGCGGCTCTGTCGAATATGTCGCTGTGGATTGTATTTCAGATCGCGCGACGCGTGTCGCAAATGTGTGATGGACGCGACCGTGGTTTCAGTGGTGGGAAGGTCCAGCCACAGGGTCGCGGAGACACAGGCCATGTGGGGTGGTTGAATTTGGTAATAATCTTCGATCAATCGGTCGGTGATACGGTCATATTTTGCGCCGCCAATACCGTGAATGAACAGATCCGCCAGCAGCAGTCTGGCCCACAACGTAAGCGTTAATGCGCGTGGTCGAATACGCCAACCGTTTAACTGAGTTGTGATCAGGTGCAGATATTCATCCGCTTCGATCCCATCAATTGGAAGGACACCCATTTCATCGTGGTCGGCGAACAAGTGAAGCTGGTCATTTCGTTTTTCCACGAAACAGCGTCGACGAGATTCGTGTTGATGATAAGCCCAGAGGGGTAATTCGCAGCGATTGTTTTCACACTTGAGATCGGGGATGGGTCTGTTTTGGCTACGGACACGATATTCAGAGCGATACCATCTCAAGGCACGGTTATAACTTTCGACGAAACGATCCGCGTGGATCAGCATGTCAATTAATAACGGAGAATTCCAGACCTGGCTGATGCGATGATCGTCGATGTGAATGTCGAATTTATCTTCGATCGCCCTTCGCGCGGCGATCGCCTGATCTACCCAGTCCGTTGCGTCGGACGAATGATGTAACCCCTCGACGTAGATTGGCATTTGCGAGTGTAGGTATCGATCCCCCATCGCATCAACAATGGATTGTTCAAATTGATCGATTTGCGCTTTGGTCATCGCAGGAATTTGTTCGTACGCATACCCCGTTGGAATATCCGCGTATCGAATTTGTTTCGTCGTCAGTTTGTCGCTGTCCGTCGTGGGAATGGCAAACGTTGTGCTTTGGGGTGCGTCGTTGTCTACAACCAAATTGATGGCTCTGCCGCCGATCGCATCCGCCAACCGCGAAGCCACAATTTGTTTCGCCCAGACACCCGGATGCATGAAACCGGGTTGATGCCCGATGGCGATGAGTGGTTTTTCAACGGAACCGGCTAGTGCTTTTTTCGTTTGGTCTCGCCAATAAGATAACGGCCTGTTAACGATCAACGTTGGTGCTTCGTTTAATGTTTGCGCGTTGTCATGGACGGCGCAGGCGATGTTGTCCGGGCCGGGTACGACCAGCGTATCGCTATGGTCAGGCGGCGTTTGGATTAACGAAAAATCGAGCATGGCAGGACACATTAACGACACGGCTGACATTCCGTTTGCTTGTGGCCGGGTTGATCACTTTGTGAGCTGCACGGAACGGCGGATCGTTTCATTTCGGATTCAAACACTTCAAGATAATGTTGTAGCCGCGCATCGGGATCATCCAACAAGCCGCCGAAATGTCGATTCGGGTCGTTGTAAATCAATCGAACGGGGATTTCCGTAATATGCAGGTCCGCCCGCTGCGCCTGTACCCAGAACTGCATGGGCATGGCATAACCGGGTACGGTGATGTTGATGTTGGATAGCGCAGAAACACGATACGCTTTGAACCCGCAAAACGAATCGGTGATGTTCAAGCCGAGTCGCCGGTTAAGCATAGCGGTGATGCGATGGTTGATTTCTTTTCGATCCTGCGGGACCGAGGCCTCAACTTTTTGACCGCTGGGATACCGCGTACCGCTGATGATGTCGGCGTTGTCTTGTTGAGCCACTTCTATAAAACGTGGAATTTGCTCGGGTTCGTGTTGTTCGTCGCAGTCCATAGTGATGAGCCAGTCGTATGGTTGACGGGATGCGAAACAGAACGCGTCGGCCAGGCTCTTGCCGTAGCCGCGATTTTCAGCGTGTGTGATGATCGCGATGTCTTTGTGGGGTTGAAGTTTCTGCGGCGTTTCATCCGTCGATCCATCATCAATGATGAGAATGTTCCGGGTGTATCGTCTCACTTCAGCAATGACGCGATCGAGATACCGTTCTTCGTTGAATACAGGAATAGCGACGAGAAAACGATCTGACATATTTCGTTGTCCTTATCTTTGGTGTTGTCTATAATACGGGTCGGGCCGCGATACACGATTGTAGTCGATGTAGACTGAAAATCAAATCATCTCACATCCCGGAAAACACCTTGTTCAGCCATAATAGCACAAAAATGAAGATTTACCGACGGGTATAAAATTGTCAGAAGCGGGATAGTACGGATCAGGTGGACAACTTTTGCCTTCACGGTCGATAAACTTTTACAGGGTAAATGTACGTAAACAGGTTTATTTTGAATATCGTTCTGGAATATCGATCATGCCTAATGATTACATCAAAGTTACACGTCGGTGGCCTCGACATACAGTCATCCTCGTCGCAATGAGCGTGATGCTGTCGAGTAGTTCGTGTGCGTTGTGGTCACAGCAACGCGCGGATCAATACGCACAGCAGGGCGATGAATTGCTCAAGCGTCAGGAATTGAAAGCCGCATTGGCCATGTTTCAAGAAGCGATCAAACTGGATCCGCAGCTGGCGATCGCCCATTCAAAGATGGGCCGCATCTATCGACGCATGGGAAAATATGATTCCGCGATCGGTTCGTTTGTAAGTGCGATTCAGATCAATCCCTTTTCGACGGACGACGCTTACCATCTCGGTCAGTTATACCATTTTACGCAGCGGTTAACTGAAGCGATCAGAGCGTATCTTCATACCGTCGAGTTGAACCCCAAACATTTTGACGCCCAGTTGAATCTGGGCGTGTGTTATCAACAGTCGGGTGAATATGACCAGGCTGCGGATCGTTATGAAACCGCGATCGAGATTAATCCGCACCAACCCCATGCGTATGTGAATCTTGGTGTGGTGTATGATGAGCAGCAGCGTTATTACGATGCGATTCGTTTGTATAAAGAAGCGCTGGAGCGCGACAGTCGTCAGCCGCTGGTGCTGGTGAATCTCGCGCGAACGTATATGAATCAGGATCGGTTGAAAATCGCGAAAATAACGTTGAAGTATGCGATTTCGATGGACCCGGAATTGGCTGCTGCCCACGAAGCGCTGGGGTATTGTCTGTTTCGCAGGCAGGATTTTGAGGGTGCACGTCGAGCGTACATGAGTGCGATCTCGTACGAATGGCGCCTGCCGCGATCTCATGCGGGTTTGGGTTCGATTTATATGTTGCGTTTCCTGGAGGACGAAACGTCTGTTGAAAATCGTGACAAGGCGCTGGAGCACTGGCATCAATCGCTGGAGCTGGAACCCGATCAGCCGCGTATCGATCGACTGATTACGATGTACAAACCGCAGCGTAATGATCCAGTTACGGCGCTGTTGCATGAGTAGCCTCTACAATAACCATGGCGGTGCTGCGCTTGGCCATGCCACCTAGCTTCCGTCCCCCACCCTTTGCTACGCAAAGAATGGGGCACCCCGAATAGTTGTAATCAATATCAGTCCCCGCAGGGGACGAAACTTGTAATAATAGCCCATGGCGCGAGCCATGGGTATGATATGACGACCGAACATCAAAGCCCCTTCAGGGGCGACACAAAACGAAATCTGCAAACCCAATGAACAACACACGGACAAGCAAAGCTTGACCGTGGCACCCAAAATAAAAACATACTCCACAAGTTGATTCATGGCGGCGTTGCGCTTAGCCATGGCACCCATCTATATCGCATCTTGGTAATTGATCTGTCGTCAATTTTTCAATAGTATACACCCATGAAAATCTCAACCGCTCAAATTCAATGCACGAATGATATCGAAGCCAACAAACTCCAGGCGATTAAGCTGATCGAAAAAGCTGCGAGTGAGGGCGCTGACCTGATCGCTTTTCCCGAAATGTCGATTCTGGAATTTTTTCCGCGCAAGCCTCATCAATATGATTTCTTTAAGCTGGCTGAGCCGCTGCAAGGCGAAACGTATGAATGGTTTGCATCGCTGGCTCGCAAACACAACATTCATATCATGTACAACCATTACGAACTCTCGCCGGAGCATCTGTTTTTCGATTGCAGCGTGGTGATTGACCGAACCGGCGAATTCGTCGGCAAACAGCGCATGATGCACATCGCGGAAGAGCCCGGCTACAACGAAAAGTTTTATTACACCCCCGGCTGGGACACCTATAACGTATTCGAGCTTGAGGGCTGGCGGTTTGGCATCGCGATCTGTTACGACCGACATTTTCCCGAGGTGTTTCGCTCGTTTATTTTACAGGGTGCTGAGCTGGTCATCATTCCCGTGGCTGTCGCGGGCACTGACCCGTATTCCAAAACGTATGAGTTGGAAATGCGGGCGGCTGCGGTAACGCACGGCGTTTATATCGCGATGGTGAACCGATCGGGTAAAGAAGACGATCTGGATTTCATCGGTCGATCGATGATCATCGATCCGACGGGCAACGTCGTTGACTCGTTGGATAACAAGCCCAATCAAGTTTTAACCCGCGAGATTTTCAAAGAGGTGGTCACTCGCGCCCGCACCTATTATCCCTTCCTCCGAGACCGCCGACCGGAGACATACGATATTTTGTAAAACATCTTTCGGACGAGTACAATATCGTTGAAACATATTCACTCATAAATATAAGAAGATTTGGTAGTTGCAATAATGTTAGTTACGGAACAGTTATTATTGTTCCGAAACCTTCGCGTTCTTAAGAAGGTTATCCAGGAAACTGCGATCCAAAAATCGACCGTTCATAATCACGGCATGAATTCGCTGCGTGTTGCGGATGTCCTCTAACGGGTTGGCGTTGAGGATCACAAGGTCCGCGAGTTTACCGACCTCCACGGCACCGAACGAATCCGTTTTGCCAAGGTAGATCGGAAGAGCACA
>CBDTZI010000218.1:0-6067 GCA_965364865.1 uncultured bacterium
CACATAGTGAACGATAGCATTGGTTAAGAAACTTAAACCATACTATCATGTCTTTATCAATCTCTGCTATATGACCAATACGTTCATACAGAGGTAGAAGTTTTCCAATGTATTGCTCCCAAAGGATTTTTTGAGAATCCTGAAGTGTAATATTGTGCCGAAACCAACAATAGCTGTAACGTAAATCATATAAAACAGCTCTTAAATCAGTTTCGAACATCCCTGCTTCGTCCCCCAATCCATGTTCTAACCAGAGTGCAGAACCAATAGCAGACGAATGAGCCAGATTTATAGCACGTTGTGTTGGGATATTGTAGATTTCTTGATAAACGGCGTATTCGTGACCTCCTAGGCAATTACCAATTGCTCCTTCTGCCAATTCATAGGCCTGTTCTACGCGAACTTGCAGTACACAGAGTGGATGATAAAGGATGAGGTTATTATCCTCTGATGGGTTGTGTTCAGACATCATGCATCACTTTCCGTCGGGTCGGGTCGCCTCGCCCGGATCATGCCAGTGATGCCGAGCATGTCCGGGGGAAGCGCTTGATTGACCGTCGCCAATCATCCCAACTAATTAAGTCTATCCAATCTTCGCCATTACGTCACGGGCCTTTGTGCGATCTACTTCCGCGTACAACGCTGTCATTACCGGCGAACTGTGTCCGAGTATGATTCGTGCAATCTCGATCCCATACTCGCGTCGAAACCGAGTAGCTGCGTTGTGTCGAAGTTGATGGGGAAACCATTTTGGGATATTTGCTACATCGCAAGCACGGTGAATGGCTCTCCGATAGCTATCTCGAGTGTAGTGATTACCCACTAACCTTTTGGTTTTTCTTGGTGAGGGTTTCTGATTAGGTCGTCGTGGTACACTCGTATCCTTATGGAGTTCGGTACGGGCATCGCGCGGATCAAACAGATAGGCATCAAAATCAGGCTTCAAGAACGGATTGATAATTGTTTGAGCACGCGGGCCGAGATCAATCACTCGTTCGTGACCGTGATGTTCTGTTTTGTGTATGGAGGGGTGATATAGCCAAACTTCACCAGACACGTCAATATCTGATCGACGCATGATTACAACTTCACCACTTCGCATACCGGTAAGTCGTTGCAATTCAACTATTGCCCAAACCTGAGATGAGACGTGTTCTTTAATCGCATCAACATATTCGTCAGGGACAGGTTTTACAGGCTTATTATCCTGTGCTTTGGTGCGACCTTTTTTGAGTCCGCTTACTGCTTGTAATGAGTGTAATACATTTGCGGGTACCAGTTCGTTTTCCACACCCCAAGATACGATTCTTCTTATGCGTGCCATGCTTTCATTGATGTATTTGCGGCTGTAACAATATTTCTTTTTGTTACGAATGTGTCCATCGTTGACCATCTTTTCACGGATAGCCTTCAACGCCAATGGACCAAAATCGGATACGGAAGTGCTCGCGTACATCGATTTCACGATCCGCATGATCGATTTAATCTTTGTTAGTTCTCCGGTAGGCATTCCGTTCTTGATGTAGTAGCTTTTGGCAAAGTTCAAATATCCCGCTAACAATTCGTTAATGGTAATATCTGAATCTTCCTGTGACGGTAAACGTCGACCGCTTACCAACCATTCCGAGATTAGCCGATCATACTCACGCCGACTGGCAGTGGTTCCATGTCGACCCAGATAAGAGTCTTTTCCGCAAAGAGTTACAACAGCTTGACCTGTAGGTTTGTGTTTTCGATATGCTGGGTTTTTCTTCGTTTTTGGCATCGTGTGGCCTCCGAAAAACGGTAGTCTACCGTTTTTTTCAGTGTTCCAAGCCGCACAATCTCACATGGATTGGTATTCATAAGTCCTTATGAATTCAGCACTTACGTCAATTGGGCCCACCAGGACTTGAACCTGGGACCTCGTCGTTATCAGCGACGCGCTCTGCCAACTGAGCTATGAGCCCTTCTGTACGAAAACTAACAGCCCAGCAATGTATCCCCACTGGTCGGAATGTCAACTCGTAGACCTACTCAGACCGCGAAACCCGCGATCATGCCGGGGGCCACTGGTCCCGATGAATCGGAACCTGACATTGTATATACTTTGTTACGCATATCCCGACCAATCACCAGTAAATAGTTCAACCGCTGGGCCGGTCATGTAAATATGATCACGATCCCCCCATTCGACATCCAGCTCACCGCCAGGCAGCGTGACCGTAATTTTTCGGCGGGCTTGCTTTGTCAACACCCCAGCAACACACACAGCACAGGCACCGGTTCCGCAAGCGCGCGTGGCCCCGCTTCCCCGCTCCCAACTTTTCATCGTCACATGATCCACAGTGTCAATGCGCACAAAATGAGTATTAACGCGTTGGGGGAATTCCGGAGCGTGTTCAAATTTTGGGCCGAGTTTTTCGAGGTCAATTTTTTCGAGGTCATCAACAAAAATGACCGCATGAGGATTACCCATCGAAACGCAAGTGACGAAAAATTCCAGGCGGTCAACGATCATCGGATAATTAACAATACGATCTTGCTTTATCGTGGAGGGTAAAGACTGCGGAGAAAAATCGGGTAGACCCATATCGATTCGCACTGAGCATACTTTTCCTTCGAGGATCGAACATTCAGCAGATTTTATACCAGCGTCGGTTTCGATCAATACGTTTGGACCGTCTACCCTTCCATGATCAATTATATATTTCGCAACGCATCGTATCCCATTGCCACACATTTCTGCACGCGAGCCATCGGCGTTGTACATTTCCATACGAGCGTCGGCTTGCTTTGAAGGGTAAATCAAAATAAGCCCGTCGCTGCCAATGCCGGTGTTCCGATCAGACATCGCACGGGCCAACGAAGCGGGATTGACGATATGCAATTTATTTACATCGATCGTGGCATCGATAAAAAGATAATCATTTCCCAGGCCGTGCATCTTCGTGAATTTCATACCTGTATGATAAAGTAAAATCGTGCGTACGAAAAAGTTTTTTTGTCGGGGTGTTACTTGGCGGGTTCGTCGTGGGCGCATAAAAATAGGGTAGTCGTACAGGTGCGGTCGGGGTCGGCTAATTCCACCTGCACTACTACCCTCTGAGAACTCTACCCGATTAAAGTAAAATGTCTCTCAGGATTATCCCGTAAAATACAAAATTTTACGCATTTTTCCTATAAACGTACGCTTTTTAGTGGATGTACGTTTATGATGCAATTTGACCCCAGATTAGCGTCATCGGCTTCAACGATGTCATAATGGGTGAAATTCGGATGGTTTTTGCCTGTTTAATTACGGTTCGATTGCGGTTATGATGCTCAGCCGTAGATGGCGTTTTTCGGAATAGGCGATTTACCCTCACAATCCGACGATCTTTGACGGCCAGGTCCCATGCAGTGGGTGGTTCAGATAACGGGTCAGGCTGGAAACAGAGCAGCCCACCTGGTTCATTCAGGTGCCGTGGATCACCTGGTCGTCAAAGATCGCCGGATTCGTGATTTTTGTGCGGGGTTTTTTCTTACAGAACGGTCGATAGAAAATGTCTTATCGTGTGTTAGCTCGAACCTATCGAAGCCGCACCTTTGAAGAGGTGGTCGGTCAGGAGACGATCGCCACCACGTTAACCAACGCCATCACATCAAACCGCGTTCATCACGGTTATCTTTTTACGGGCACGCGCGGGGTGGGCAAAACATCCATGGCCCGCATTCTCGCCAAGGCGTTAAATTGTTTATCACACGATGCACCCACCGTTACACCCTGCTGCGAATGTGATTCATGCGTGGCTGTTGCGTCGGGTGAAGATATCGATGTGGTCGAGATCGACGCGGCTAGCAATACCGGCGTGGATAATATCAGAGAGCTTCGCAGCAATGCCACCCTTCGACCGGCTCGATCGAGATTCAAAATTTACATCATCGACGAAGTTCACATGCTCAGTACGGGCGCGTTTAATGCCTTATTAAAAACACTGGAAGAACCGCCGTCGCATGTCAAGTTTATTCTCGCCACCACGGAATCGCAAAAGGTACCCGCAACCATTCAGAGCCGATGCCAGCGATTTGATTTTCGTGCGATCGATGCGGACGCCATCGCCAAACATCTTAAGCAGATCGTGGATACGGAAAAAATTAAGACCGAGCCGGAAGTACTTCGACGTATCGCCCGGCTGGGTAACGGTTCGATGCGAGATGCGCTTTCGCTATTAGAAAAGGTGTTATCCTACGAATCTGAACATTTAACGTCGTCGATTGTCGATGAAATTATCCCACCGGCTCATGACGAACTCGCCTCTGCGGTGATGGTTTTTGTATCTCAACAGGACGCAGCCGGTGCATTGGGGGCACTGGACGAAGCGCTACAAAGCGGCCGAACGATTGAGCGGTTTTGTGATCATCTCATCGAACATGTTCGCACACTCATGATGATGAAAGTTTGCGGAACAGATACGGAGCTGGTGGATGTAACCGCCACGCTAAGATCAGAGCTCGCTCAACAGGCAGAACAATTCGACGCTCCCACCTATGTGTATATGATTACGCTGCTTGAAGAATTGCGACGCAACGTGAAGTCCAGCGGCGCCGCCAGAGCGCTGGCGGACGCAGCGGTAGTGCGTTTGGCTATGAGTCAACAGTTCAGCGATATCGGTGATTTGATTGCCGCGTTAGATGGCGACGGCGCAAGTCCGGTCATCGAGTCCAGGAAAACCTCTTCGGGTAGCGTAAAAAAAAACGACACTGATCGCCAACCCCTAGCTTCCAAGACTCAAAAACCAGCCCCTCGTCACGAAGCCACTACACAACCTGTTCGGTCAACGCAGCCGGCAACTTCCACGAAGCCCGTTGCGCCTGCGGTGGTGAACGCATCCACGCGGATTGAAGTAAATACCGACGATAAGAGCGTGGGAGTGGCTACTTCCACTCCCTCGGTGAGTACGGAGCTATGGCAAAAAGTCGCGAGCGATCCGCGAGTCCAGCAGGTCAAAGAAGCTGTAGAGGGTACGTTGAAGGGTGTCAGACCGAAACAAAAAACGGTATCATCGAGTAAAGCGGTTGTCGTCGATGACAACACAGGGCAGGAAATCATTGAACCATAACAACGGGGAGGACATGAATGTTCGGAAATCTCGGTAATCTTGCAGGGCTGATGAAATCGGCAAAAGATTTACAGCAAAACATGGGTAAACTTCAAGAGGAGATGGCTCATCGGCGATACGAAGGTGACGCCGGAGCGGGCATCGTTCACGTCACGGTGGATGGCAAGGGTAATCTGCTGAAATTGAAAATCGATCCCAAGGCGGTGGAAGATGTGGAACTGCTGGAAGATATGATTGTCGCAGCCGCGGCGGCCGCCACCGCCAAGTCTCAAGAAGCATTCAAACAGGAAATGGCTTCGATGACCGGAGGTATGAATATTCCGGGTCTATCCGATATGCTCACCGGAGGAGGTCCGGGCCCAGCCTGATTTTTCAGAAACCTATCGTGGCGCTGTTTTTATTGATAATGTTCACACGCACATGCCCCCGACCAATCGGGATGGTATAGGACCCGAGGCTCAGAAAAATAGATCATTGAATCCATGGCTAATGACTCGATCGAATCGTTAAATCGTCTGAAGGAGCAGTTTCAAAAACTGCCGGGTATCGGTCCGCGCAGCGCAGAACGGCTTGCTTTTCATCTGTTGCGTGAACCACGCGAATACGCATCCCGGTTAGCCAAAGCCATTACCGACATCAAAGATAAAATCATTCATTGCAAAACGTGCTACAACCTGACTGAGCACGATCCCTGTTCGGTCTGCGCGAACACTAGTCGCGACCACAAGGAAATCTGGGTTGTCGAACAGCCCAAAGATCTGATTGCCCTGGAAGCCACCGGATTGATTCACGGGGTCTATCATGTGTTGATGGGACACATCGCACCGCTGGAAGGGATCGAGCCTGACCATCTCACCATCAACGCGCTGGTCGACCGGGTTCGCAAACAAAATGTTCACGAGGTTATCCTGGCACTCAATCCGACGCTCGAGGGGGACGGAACAGCTCTGCACATCCAGAGCTTGCTGAGCGAACTGGACGTAAAA
>CBDTZI010000219.1:0-6056 GCA_965364865.1 uncultured bacterium
AAGATCAGGATTGCTTTTGAACAACGCCCGGGCAAGCCCCAAAACCACCGCCCCAGCCTGGCCAGAAGTCCCACCGCCACTAACATTGACGAACACATCCAGATTTTTGGACATCTCCGTGACTGCGAGAGGGGACTTGGCTGCGTTGCGATCTTTTTCAATGCAGAAGAACTCGTTGAGTTCTTTTTTGTTTACGATGAATTTTCCGTCGCCGGGGCGAATTCTTACGCGGGCAACAGACGCTTTTCGTCTGCCCGTTCCCCAGATGTAAGGATTGCTAAATTTTGCACTCTTTTTCTTGGCCGGAGCCGACGCCGGAACTGGTGTGGTTGCCGGTGCGGGTGCAGGAGTATCAACAGTTGTATCAGCCGTTGCATCAACCGGATCCTGGGGTGTTGTTGCTGGTTCTTCCGACATTCGTAAGCATCTCCAAGTCTAAAAAAAGTTATCTAATTAGGTAAGGGTTCCGGGTGTTGTGCACTGTGAGGATGCATATCCGTGGCATACACTTTCAGCTTTTGCAACATGTGCTTGCCCAGCGCACTTTTGGGAAGCATACGACGCACCGCTTCACTTAAAATTCGTTCCGGGTGTTTTTTCATCATCGTTTTATACGATGTTTCCTTGTAGCCGCCGGGATAGTAGGAATAGCGGGCGTATTTCATGGTGTTTTCTTTATTGCCCGTCACGCGAACTTTATGGGCGTTGGTAACCACAATATAATCACCCGTGTCCACATGTGCGGTATAGCTGGGTTTATGTTTACCCATAAGCACCATCGCCAGGCGTGTTGCCAGTCGACCGAGCACCTCGTCAGACGCATCTACATGGTACCAGTTTTGTTGTACCTGGCCGGGCTTGGCTGAAAAACTTCTTATTTTGCATTGAGGCATAATCTTTACCGCCGTACATAGTGAACCATTAAATCATCGAATCAAATAAGGTACCCGATTTCACATACCCGTCAACCCCGATTTCATGGGCTGGGCCAAGGTCCATGATACCCAATAATCCTGATCTCCAGGAGGGTCGTTTTTCGGCTATTAAAGACGTTTTTTGATCGCCAGTGGATTTTTTTGGGGCTCATCAGGAATTTTTAGCATACTGGCAATGTTATTCCTAGCAGATTCCTCAGTTTTTATTGATTTCGCTCGACAGAATCGTTAAATTTGCTGTCGGATAAGGGACTTGGTGTAAGGGCAGGGTCGATCGATCTTCAAATCGGGCTTGGGGTTTTCGATCCATCCACAATTCATAATGAAGGGGGCTGCAATGTTTACGAGAAAATTCCATTTCTCTATTGTCAAGACTATCGTACTCACGCTCGGACTGGTGATTCCCTCCTACGGGCAAACCACCCATGATGTGACGTTATCTGGTGGGTCTTTCAATCCCGCAAACCTTTCGATTCAACTCGGAGATACCGTCCACTGGATATGGACGAGTGGTACACACAGTGTTGAAAGTGGAACTGTTGTATCAGGTTCCGGTGTTCATGACGGTATTTTTCGATCCGGTGATCCCGGTACGGGTCTTATTTATGATCTGACATTCGATCAGTCGTTTATTGACGCAAATCCAGTGACCAACAATGAATATCCCTACTATTGTTTTGTTCATGCATTTTCAGGCATGGTGGGTCAGATTACGGTGGAAACGTCTACAGTGCCTGCCGTTTCTTCATGGGGATTAATAATATTAGTGATGGTGTTGATGATTGGTGGAACCCTATTTCTTTATCAGCAAAAAACGAATGATACAACTTTTGTAAAAGAGTGACTCGGTTTGATGCAATTTCGCAAGAGATAAGCCGATCGATGATGTGCGTTAACAAATCAAGGACTTTCAATGAGGAGGGTGTTTCTTATGCTACGATTACATTTCGTTATGTGCGTTCACCTTTTTATTATCGGAATGAGTAATGTTTCCATTGTACAAGCTGCGGACCCGATTCAAATCGAGTTGGAAACGGTTGCAACGGGTTTGATCTCGCCAGTAGATGTGACCCACGCCAACGACGGGTCCGGTCGACTTTTTGTCGTAGATCAAGCTGGTTTTATCTGGATTATTGACGGTGGTGTTTTATTGCCCGTTCCGTTTTTGGATATAGCAACCAAACTTCCTGTGCTCGGTACTTTTTTTGATGAGCGAGGGTTGTTGGGCGTGGCTTTTCATCCTGACTACGCAAATAATGGCCGCTTTTTTGTTCGCTACAGTTCGCCTCGCGCGGGTGATCCTAATGAACCCTGCAACAACCCAGAAGGATTTATCGTTGGATGTCATTCAGAAGTACTCGCGGAATACGCTGTGTCTGTGGGTGATCCGAATCTTGCGGATGCCGCTTCTGAAGTGATTTTGTTCAGTGTGGATGAGCCAGAATTTAATCACGACGCGGGCGATGTTGCTTTTGGTCCTGATGGTTACTTATATTTCGGATTGGGTGATGGAGGTGGTGCGCATGATGGATTAGATCTTGAAAGTTTACCACATGGTGAAATTGGTAATGGTCAAAATATTGAAACCGCGCTGGGGAGTGTCATCCGCATCGACGTAGATAGTACACCGGCTTTGGGGTTAAATTATGCGATTCCGCCGGACAACCCGTTTGTGGGTTCTTTGGGATTGGATGAAATTTACGCTTACGGCCTTCGGAATCCTTATCGTTTTTCTTTTGATGACGGGCCGGGTGGTAATGGTGCGTTGTATCTTGGAGATGTCGGACAGGCAATTTTTGAAGAGGTCGATATTATTGTAAATGGCGGTAACTATGGTTGGGTCATTCGTGAGGGTGCGAATTGCTTCGATCCTTTTGCGCCAGATACTCCGCCCGCAGTATGTCCGACTACAGGAACGGTATTAAATGATCCACTGATCGACCCGATCAATGAATATACACATGCAGATGGTGGACTTTCAGTGATCGGTGGATTTGTATACCGCGGATCACAATCACCCGAACTCTTCGGTAAATATATTTACGGAGATTTTAGCGCTGATTTCGGTCCAACAGGTAGGATTTATTATTTTGATCTTGATGGGCCCGACGTCTTTGTTAGAAAAGAGTTTTTACTCGCTCCGGGCGGTGATCCATTGGATCAGTTTGTCAAGGGGTTTGGTGAGGACGGTGACGGAGAAGTATATGTTCTTGCGTCTGATATACTCGCACCTAACGGAGATGCCGGAATCGTTTATAGAATTGTTTCCATACCAACCGGTGCCTGCTGTACTTTTGGATCATGTATTGTTGCTACGCAAGTTGATTGCGAATCATCAAACGGAACGTATCGAGGAGATCGTCTAGCTTGTCTGGGTGATTCGGATGGTGACGGTTTTGACGGCCGGTGTGAAAGTTGTCCCAATGATTCAAGCAAGACATCTCCAGGGATATGTGGGTGTAATGTGTTTGAAAATGTTGGTGATAATGATTCTGATGGGGTGGTGAATTGTCGAGATAATTGTCCTAATGATGTGAATGTTGATCAGGCAGACTCAGACAGAGATGGTGTTGGTGATGCATGCTCTGTACAATTACCCGCAGTATCCGAGTGGGGTATGGTCATACTGATACTGTTGTTGCTCATCACGAGTAAAATATACTTCGAGTATTACCGTGGAGCTCTAAAAGCTTAGTTGTTATCTTTAGTATTCAAGCTGTTATAGATGGTTTCCAGCCACCTGTCTGTCTTGATAAAACCATTGCCCCAACTTTTCCACTTGTCGGGAACGCCGGCGGATTGGATTTGTTCGAGCGATTTACCCGCAGCCAACATGCTTTTGACGACGTCTGTCGTTTCGATCAACATGCGATGGTAGGTTTTCAGATCGTTGAGATCAGACAACGGGCCATGTCCGGGGATAACCTTCACACCCGGTTTCAACTTTGTGATGATGGTCGAAATGTTCGTTGCCAGGTGGCTCACGTCTCCGCCGTGATCGAGATCGACAAAAGGAAACATCCCCATAAACATGAGATCGCCCATGTGAACGACGTTGGATTGGGTGAAGAAAATCACGCTGTCGCCATCGGTATGACCGTGTGGGAAATGGATCACACGAATTACTTCACCGTTAAAATGAATCGACAACGAATCATCAAACGTGATGACGGGGAGTGCGTCTCCGGATCGTGCTTTCACGGTTTGTCCAAATAATTGCTGATCGGTGGCGAGTCTGGTCCGAACATTCTCATGCGCGATAATGGTTCCGTCGCGACCAAAAGTGGCGTTCCCACCCACGTGATCGCCGTGCCAATGGGTGTTGAGGATGAATTTCGGTTTGTCGCCGCCCAGTTTTTTAATGGCTGCTTTAATTTTGTCTGACAACGGTGCGTATTGATCGTCGATCATTAAGACGCCATCTTTGCCTATAGAGACCCCAATGTTTCCACCGCGGCCTTCGAGCATATGAATACGGCTGGTCACCGATATTGTTTTGATCTGCACGTTGGAATAATCCTGTTGTGCAAACACATCGCTCGACGGTAGCAACGCGAACAGTGATATTCCAATGATGCTAAAATGTTTCATCTGATGCCTCTCTTTGTGTGTTTATAAACAAGCCCGAAAAGTATTCGACTGAATGATAACAGAAGAGTGGGGATGTGGGAACGAACTCTAAAAGAACGGATCCCGTAACGATTCCTCCATCAGATCCGTCACAAACATCTGCCCGGGTTTGTGGGTGATCGCGAAATCGAGCTTGGCCTGAATGATCGCCACCATCGGCGTGACACCGCACGCCCAGAACACCGGAATTTCACCTTCATGTACGGTCACCGCTTCACCAAAGTCAGGCTTGGATAAATCCGCAATGCCTATTTTTTCGGGATCGCCGATGTTGATGGGAGCACCATGCACCCGCGGAAAGGAAGAGGTAATTCTCTTCGCTCGATTGGCCAGCTCTTCGATCATGGGTCGCATGGATACGACCATCGGCCCGGCAAACGGTCCCGAGGGGATGCATTGGATGTTTGTTTTGTACATGGGAACGGTGACGTTTTCCTCGAGGTGTCTGATGGGCACTCCAGCCTTCATCAGAGCGGCCTCGAACGTGAAAGAACACCCGATCAGAAAAGCGGTCAACTCCGCCTTTGAAGATCCGATTTTTTCCTGCCAGTAAGATTTGATCGACGCTGGCTCATCCACGCATTCCCCGTTTTTATAAACGCAGTATCCGGGTAAATCCGTGCGGATATCCGCTTTGTGAGCCAATATTTTTGGGCGATAGTCTCCAGGTTCCAACATTTCGAGCAGGGGGCAGGGCTTGGGATTGTTTTGACAGAACGTTTCAAAATCCGCAGCTAATTCGTCTGGTAACACAACCAGATTGGCCTGCGTATATCCCTGTGCGATCCCCGCGGTGGTTTGATCAAATGAATTCGACCGACACATGGAACGAACCTGTTCGCCGGTCATCGATTCATAATCTGTTACGGTCACAGCCAATGTCCTGTTCAATCATGAAACAAGGTTTTTAATGATTCGCAGATCTGTTGTTCTGAAATTTCAAAACTTTTCGCGATCAAAATCGAAACCAACAGATTTTCCGGATGCTGTAATATCGGATGATGTCCATCTAATGATACAGTAGTAAAGCTTGAGCCACCCACATTCACTTTAATGTGATGATCGTCGATCCATGCTCCTGGTTGAACTTCCTGCCGGGTTGAAAAAAACCAAGTTTCTCCCCTGTGTTTGGCTGCGATCGCTCGAAGTCGTTCATCATCATAGGGGAGGATCAGTGTGTCTTGAATTCTGTCATTATCTCGGTTGTTGTGGGTTGCCGACGTTCCGTGATTCATAAATACACGACTCTTTATTCGGATATATTCTGCGACGGATCCGTGGCGGTCCAGATGTTCCTCGTGAATATTTAATAACGCGGAGATCGTAGGGCGGAAGTGGACTACGTTTTCCAGTTGAAAACTGGAAACCGCCACCGCGATGGAATCGGTATTTTCCGGATCCAACAAGAGTGCTGAAAGAGGTACGCCCTTGTTGCCGCCGATGTGCAGGTTTTTTCCGGCGTGGGTGAATATCTGTTTGAGTAGCTCCACC
>CBDTZI010000220.1:0-6050 GCA_965364865.1 uncultured bacterium
AAAGCACCTCCGGCAACACCGGACTCGGCGTAGCGATGGCGGCTGCGGTATTGGGCTATCGCACCGTCTTTACCATTCCCGACAAAATGAGTCAGGAAAAAATCGACATGCTCAAAGCCTACGGGTCGGAGGTGCTCGTCACGCGAACCGACCTGCCCCACGATCACCCGGAAAGCTATGTCGAAATCGCCAAGCGTATCGCGACAGAACTACCCAACGCCTATTACACCGATCAATACCACAACATGGACAATCCCGAAGCCCACTACCTGACCACCGGACCTGAAATCTGGAAAGACACGGACGGACAAATAGACTGTCTCGTAGGTGGCATTGGAACGGGAGGTACGATTTCCGGAGCGGCGAAATACATTAAGGAAAAAGCGGCAGAGGCGGGACGCGAAGTCAAGGTGGTTTGTCCCGATCCGGAAGGCAGTATTTATTACGACGTTTTTCATCACGGCAAGGAAATTCGTGAACCCGGCATTTATCGCGTCGAAGGGATTGGCCACGATTTCATGGTCGGCACATTGGATATGACCGTCATTGACGACGTGATGGAAGTTTCTGATCGCGAGTCTTTTTTAACCGCTCGACGATTGACCCGTGAAGAAGGCATTTTTGCAGGCGGATCTGCGGGTACGGCTTTGTTCGGTGCGCTCAAGGTGGCGAAAGAACTGGGCCCTGGAAAACTCGTCGTAGTGATCATTCCCGATTCCGGCGATCGCTACATCACGAGGTATTTCAGTGACGAATGGATGAAGGACATGGGTTACTTCGACATCGAAGAACGCATCGGCAGCGTCCGCGAACTGATCGAACATAAAGGGCGCGAGGTCGAATTCGCCGAAGAAAACGAGACCATCGCCGATGTGACTTCACGTATGAGTGTGCTGGGCATTTCGCAAATGCCCATTCGCCCCAACGGCACCAACTCGCTGATGATGGTTCACGAACTTGACATACTTCGTGCCCTGGCTTCCCAGATTTGTACGCGTGACGACAAAGCAATCAAAGCCGCTGCTCCGCTACGCGGGGTAGTATCGCTGAACGATTCTTTAACGAAAGTTCAAAGAATTTTCGACGAGGATAGAGTCGCGGTATTGCTTGAAGATGGCAACATTACCAGCATCATCGCCAAAATCGACATCATCGAATTCCTCGCGTCACGAACTTGATAACCAAAATCATAAGCCTTTAGATATGAGATGAGGGCGATGGCTTTTTGTCGGGGATTTTATAGGCCACGCCACATAGAGTACATTGATGTTTCATACCGCGGCTTTCTTTGGGTACGACATCCAACTGTTGACACTTCGGGCACCGCACGCCAATCCCACCCGGATGACGCATGGGAGTAGACGCTGGCTTTTTCGCAGCATTTTTCGCGTCATCAGATTTCTTTTTCGATTCCGGCTTGGGTACAGTCATAGGCCTACGCGTAGATTTGGGCGTAGGTTTTCGCCGAAGTGCTCTTTTTTCTTCCACGGCGGGTTGCGGCAGCGGCTTGCCCGTTGCTTTTTCAAAGCCATGCACGAGCAATAATTCAAACTCTCGACATTGAATGCTGCGTATCGTTTCGTCGGTCGATTGACAGTGTTTGCCCAGCCGGACCTCTTCATAGAGGTCCATAAAGGCATACGGTTCCCACGCGTCACAGAGTTCTAAAATTTCCTTAAAACGTTTCAACGGCTTGGCGGTACCCAGACCAATGATTTCCAGAGAAAAATCTTTTAAGGGTGTGTAGATCGGATGCTGATCGATATTTCTCAATGAAATTTTCGACTCGTTCGGGTTGCCCGCCTGACGCTGGATAAAAACCTTCAGATACAATTGTTCCGTTTCGGGAGCCGCAGGAGAATACATCTCGCAATCACCCGCAAACCCGTTCCATAAATAGAGCATCGCACGAACGGCGGACGCCATCGATTCATCAACTATGGAGTGAGGCTTAAAAAGATCGTCATCTTCGTTATGGTCGAGCAAATCCTTGCCCGCACGAATGGATTTGTCATGCCAGTGCAACGGTGGAATACCTACCCCACGAAGCATTAACGCATTCGCTATTTCAGATGGAAATTGAGCGGGGTTGATTTTCATCATCTAAAAACTGTTTCATCTAAGTGGCAACGGTAGATCGATAAACACAAAGAGGTTATCGACTAGAGAATCTGCCCGCTTGGGATCGAAGAGAGGATAACAATTTACAATTTATGGCAGCTCCTATAAGAACACCATCCAGTAACATGGTAAATTGAATGATGAAATAGTATGGCATGAACCCGATAACCGACTCAGCTTAGGCTTCGCACTGTCTGTTCCAACTGAATGGGAGCGACCCAGCGACGTCAATATCTAACCAGAGAACCGTCAACCCCCGGCTTTTCCACAACATTTTTTGTATTTCTTGCCGCTACCGCAGGTGCAGGGATCGTTGCGGCTGGGTTTTTCCCCAACCTGGATGGGCTCGACCGGCGGGGGCAGTTTCTTATCATCCTCACCGGGTAATTGCTCTTTGTAATCCTGTTCACGCTGTTCGCGCTTATGAAACCGCTCTGATCCAGCGTCTGATCCTTTTGCCATCGTTGTAACTCTTACTCCATAAACCCAACCAGCTATACTTTTGTCGATCACACCGATCAACAACTCACACCCTGAATCCTAGCACATTTTCAGCTAAGATGCGACATCAGATCTCGGTTCCATCACCAATTCACATTCGCCAGCCACGCATCCTTTGCAAATGCGCAGTCAAAAGTTACACTCCCATGCATGGCACAGTACAGACTTGGCGTACTCGAAGAATCCCCGGTTGAACGATCTCACGGATGAGGTAAACAGGCTTGCAACCTACCCGACGGTTATTATTAGCAGTCATCGCAATGTGCAGCGTGTTCATCATCGGCACGTTTGGATATTATTATATCGAGCAGGATCTTCCCAACCCCCCGGGATTGGGCGACGCCGCCTACATGACGATCATCACCCTATCCACTGTGGGCTATTCCGAGGGTTGGCCGCTCAGCCCGGTGGGAAAATTCTGGACCATGGGCGTTATTATTTTCGGTATCGCCACCGTTTCCTACGCGATCACCTCGCTGATCGCATTATTCGTCAGCGGCGAGTTACGTTCCCTGCATGAGAGACAAAAAATGGAGAAATCGATCAATCAGATGCGCGATCATGTCATCCTTTGTGGATACGGAAGGATGGGTGCGCTGGTGGTGGATGAACTCATCCGCTGCAAGCTTGATACGGTGATCATCGATAACAAACCCGATCTGGATCACAGTATACATAGTTCCAAAATCCCTTTCTTGATTGGCGACGCTACCGACGAAGATCTGTTACGCGATGCGGGCGTGGAACGAGCGTCCGCACTGGTAGCCGCCCTGCCTCACGACGCGGATAACATCTATATCACATTAACTGCTCAGTCGCTCAATCCAAAAATGCAGATCATCGCCCGTGCGGAACAACCCTCCACCGAACCCAAACTGATGCGTGCTGGGGCGACCAAAGTCATCTGTCCGCAAGTCATCGGCGCGAGAAAAGTAGCCGCCCTTTTGACCCGACCCAACGTGGTCGATTTTGTGGAGTCCGTCAGCGAAGGCATACAGCTGGAGATGGACGAATTTGTGATTTCGGGTAATTCCGCTTTAGCCGGTAAAACACTTCGCGAATCGTTATTGCGTGAAAAGGGTAGCGCGAGCGTGGTAGCCATCAAACGAGCGGATGGGGAAACGATGTTTAATCCAGGTGCGGAGTCGATCCTGGCTGCGGGGGATACGTTGATCCTGGTAGGCCCAGCTGGCGTTTCTACCCGCCTCGAATCCGCGAATATACATCAATAACGATTTATTACTATTTGATGATGCACGTTTCTGTACACATACACCACCGTCATCATGGATGATTTTATGTCGATTGATCCCAAACATCTAACAAGCATGACGGGCGGCCAAGAACACAAGGTAATTCCCTCAATCTGTCAGCAATGCGGATACAATTTGACGGGGGCTGTATCCGATCGTTGCCCGGAGTGCGGGCACAACATTATTCCTAAGCAACAAAAGGAAATCGAGAACCAACTTTTACAAAATATAGAGGAGTTGAAAAACGCAAACAAAAACGCTCAAACAGGTCTATACATCAGCTTTGTAGGCGCAGGGGCGCTCTTGGTGAGCCTATTATTGAGTGGTTCATGTGTATCAATCGCTTTGAAAGGAATCGCATTTGTGGCTGGTTTTACTTCCATTTTTTTAGGCTTAGGTGTTTTTCGTGCTCGACGAATACCTACGGCCATCCAAGAACACCTTTCGTTTTCTCCACTCACTCAGGTAGCCACGCCTGCCATTCTTTTGGGTATCGTCAATATCCTGGTCGCAATATTATCCATATGACTTAACAACAAGCCATTGGATTATTCCCAGGACCATGCAAATTTTTTCTTATAATGATGATAATACAAACCTATTAATCGCATAATAACAATTTCAAGATAGACAAATGTCCCCAACGATACAACATTAATCATGAAATGTAGACCGATCACTTGGGTTACCGACGCGGGTGAAGTGGGCGTAAGACGAGAGCTGATTAACCCTGCGAATATTTGTTGAAGAACGACCGCAAGGACAATAACAAGAAAAATGCACACATAAGAAAAAAAAGTTTTACAAATGGTGAGTAGGATTAGGTCGATACGATACAGTGTTGAGAATCCGCCCATCGCCAAACATAAAGCAACCATGGGCCACAAAAATAGACCCGTAAACAATAACAAATAAAACACATACATACCGCTGGCACTCTGTACTGAACCACCAATTCCTCCAACCAAAACACTATAAAATACTTGTGACGGGATTGATCCCTGTTGAATAGCTGCGAACAAATACAAATAGGCTGGCAACATAACGATAATCCAACTTCCAGCCCACTGAAACAATGGCGCGATGAAATCGCCCCAAAAATCATTGGAAACATTTACATTTGGAAGATTTTCTTCGCCCGCGGCAGATGATTTGATTACTGCAAAACGAAAAGCTGCGTACCAACCAATAACAAATATGTTTATAATGAATCCAACAATGGGAATGTACGGACCCGTCACCATAACAAACAATATGATAAGAAATACAGCCAAGTTACCAGGGATAGCCGGAAACAAAAAAGCCCACAGAACATCCGAACTGAATGATTTTCCTGACGGTGCTGCAACGTCCAGTGCCGGGGAATCAGAAGCGCTTGCAACTCGCGAACCGGAGTGTCCCGAGGGTATAAACACCTCGCCCTGTTGAGGATTTTTCGTAAATAACTCAGGAGCGACAGGATTTTCAAAAGTCGAAGGAGCTGTAGTGACAGGCTCGTCCGCGATCGGAATCACGCCCTCATCCTCGACTTCAAGCGTAAACACCTCACCACATTTTTTACACTTCGCACGCTTTCCTCGCAACGTATCGGGGAATTTGTAACGTGCACCACACGAGCAGGTAAATTTTGCCATGACGCCGACTCCCATGAATTGATCCCTGAATGGATCAAACCGGTTTTAATGCGGTGTCGAAGCAATGTCAAACAAAAAAAGGGAAATGTTGATTTGTACGCCTATAAACTAGTTTTTACCCAATAAAATCAATCGATTCGACTACGGGAACCAGGCCGGCTTCGTGACCGCGACGGAGTAATTCTCGAACCGCTTCCCGGCCCGCATCACCGTAATCCACCGTCCAGTCGTTTACATACATCCCTACAAATTTGTCCGCTAAATCATGCCCCATATCGCGAGCGTATTGCAGTGCGTGTGCCACCGCTTCGTCGCGATTCTCCAGAGAAAATTCGATACTGCGCTTCAAAATAGCGGTCACTTCTTCCATCGATTCCGCACCCAGATCGCGACGGATACAATTCCCTCCCAGAGGCAGCGGCAACCCGGTCGACTCCTTCCACCACGCACCCATATCCACAACACAATGCAACTTCTGCTGCATGTACGTCAACTGCCCTTCGTGAATAATTAAACCGGCGTCGACTTTGCCATCCGCAAC
>CBDTZI010000221.1:0-6041 GCA_965364865.1 uncultured bacterium
TGTTTGCACGGTCAGAGTTTGAACGATTCCGAACGAATTTATCCAACCATCTGGGCAGGCCAATCACCGACGATACGATCAAAAACAGCCTGCAAATTTACAATAAAGTTCGCAAACTGACGCGGCAAATTTACGCCCACCGCAAAGAAAATCCATGCTCCATCACCGCCTCGGACCTGTACGTCCTGGTTCAGGCGGGCACGCGCATGATGCCCGAAGATTTTATCCCCATACTCGAAACCGTGTGTAGCCAGCTTCAAACGAAAGAGGTGCATGTCAGGGACGGCGTCAAAGTCGTGATCGAAGGCGCATTTTGCGAAGGCCCACCCATCGGACTGATCGACGTCATCGAAGCCAGCGGTTGTCTGGTACAGGACGACGACCTGTCGATTGGCTGGCGATTGTTTGAAGACGACATCCACGCCAACGGCGATCCCCTGGCTGCGATTTCTCTGGCGTACATGCATAACAGTGTGTACACCTCTGTGCGTCACGATCGTGACAAGCCTCGCAGCGATGGCTTGTTGGAACGCATGAAAAAATCCGGCGCCGATGCGGTGTTGTTTGCACCCGCGAAATTCTGCGAGCCAGCTCTATTGGATTATGTGCTCTTTCGCCAAAAGCTGGAAGAGGCGGACGTGCCTCATCTGAAAATTGAGTTTGAAGAAAAAATGTGGACGTTTGAAGCGACGAGAACAGAAGTCGAAACGTTCGCCGAGTCCATGTTGTTTGATTAATCATACCGTGAATAACGGGTTGGAGAAAATTCAGTGACGACAGTTGAAACCAAAACCAGAGAATATCGATCTACGGTACACGATCTTTCGCGCGATGTGATGACCCATTGGATGGCGCAGTTAAAAAGCGCTACGACTGACGATACGCCCAGTGCCTATCTGATGATCAGCGGAAACTGCGTGGAAATTCTACGCTGTTTCGACATCCTGCCTGTGTTTCCAGAAATCACCGCGTTGCAGTTGGCCATCCGCAAAAATTCGCTTCCTTACATCATTAAAAGCGAGGAGATCGGATACGCCTCGGACAATTGCGCATACGTCAAAGCCGATGTGGGCTATACGATGTGCGGCGGGGTCGGTGAAAACGGCAACGTTCCCAAGCCCTCGATCATCGTGTGCAATTTCGTCGGCTGCAACGTCTACATCAAATGGTTTGAACACTGCTCAAGCATGTTAAACGTACCGATGATCATGCTGGATATCCCCTTCTTACGTGAAGATCGTCCGAGCAAGGAAGACATCGCCTATGTTATTTGCCAATTGAAAGAACTCATTACCCAGTGCGAAGAGTTGACGGGTAAAAAGTTTGACATCGACCGGCTCAAGGAAATCCTGAAAGAATCCGCTCGTGCAGAGCGAGGCTGGAGTCGCGCAAAAGAGCTTTGCAAAAACACGCCCACGCCGTACGACGCCTACTTCGACAGCATCAACATGATGGGTCCGATCAACGCCCTGCGTGGCACCAAAGAGGCTGCTGATTTCTTTGATCGCACAGTGGAAGAATATGAAAAAATGGTCAAGGAGGGAATCGGCGTAATGGATGACGAAAAATTCCGCGTCGTTTTTGAAGGCCCACCGCCCTACCCTTATTATCGAAACTTTCGAAACTTGTTTGAGTTTTGGGGTGCGGTCGGGGTGCAGAGCACCTATTCAACCGTGGGAGGTCTGTGGGAATTTGGACACTATCACGACCCGGAGCGGCCACTCGAATCCATCGCGGAGCAGATGATTGAACACAATCTGTGTAACCGCTCCATGATCGAACGATATAAACAAATTCGCACCTACGTCGAAGACTGGAATGCGGATGCCCTGGTGATTCATAGCATAAAAAGCTGTCGATTGTTCTCCGCCGGCCAGGGTGATATGAGAGAATACTTCACCAAGGAACTGGGCGTTCCCACGTTGATGGTCGAATCCGATCTGGAAGACCCGCGTTATTACGCAGAAGCGCAGATGAAAAATCGAATCGATGCGTTTTTTGAGTCCCTGCAATACAAACGAATGAGAGAGTCGACCGGATCGGTAAATATAAAAACAGCGTAATCGAAGCCAACTTGTGGCTAGGGTTCTACTGGATTGAACTGGCATGATTGGGTGCCACTGGCGATGCGTGTGTTACGGGTACTCGGGTGCCACTGGCGGCTTGCCCGCTAGTGTTATGGATGCCAAATAGTTGGATAAGAAGTTGAAAGGTTTTTATGATGGAATATAGCGTAGGGATAGACGTCGGAAGCACGCAAACCAAAGCGATCGCGCTGGATACCGCACGCGCGATCGTGGCTCGTGCACTGATCGACACCGGAGCCAATGTCAAACGAGCCGGTCAACGAGCACTGGATGAAATTTTGAAAAATGGAAACCTGGTTCGCGAAGACGTCAAATTCGTCGTTGGGACCGGGTATGGCCGGTACAAAATCGAAGCGGGTGACACACATGTGACGGAAATATCCTGTCACGCGCGCGGTGCGCAGATGCTTTTCCCCAACACACGCACCGTCATCGACATGGGCGGCCAGGATACCAAAGCCATCAAGGTCAGCTCAGACGGCGACGTGCTGGATTTCTGCATGAACGATAAATGTGCTGCGGGCACCGGTCGATTCATGGGCGGCGCTGCAGAGGTCTTGGGATTAACGCTCGATGAAATCGGTGAAATTTCCTTGACGGGGACAAAGCCGATTCGCTTGACCAGCGTGTGTACCGTGTTTGTTGAGTCTGACATTTTAAGCCATCTCGCACAAAACCAGAAAGTAGAAAACATTTTAGCCGGAGTACACGAAGCCATCGCATCGCGAACGATCGGACTGGTTCGACGGGTCGGTATTGATCCCGAGATTACCTTTACCGGTGGCGTAGCCAGAAACATCGGCATGGTCAAAGCGCTGGAAGCAAAACTGGGTATGGAATTGAACATCAGCCCCGAAGCACACTATTGCGGGGCGTTGGGAGCTGCGCTGTTTGCGATGGATCATGTCCTCGCCAACAAAGAGGATCGCGTTGACGTGGGCGCCGAATCAACCGTATGGGTAGATGAATAATCAACAGATGGTCATTTGAGATGATCGCGTAATTTTTAGGAGGTATAGACGGTGGCTTATATTGCTGGAATAGATTTAGGAGCCGGGGCAACCAAAACGGTCATTATGGATGACCAACGAAACATACTGGGTCGCGGTTCAACCAAAACCAAGGCGGATTTTAATGTCGTAGCCAAACAATCGATCGAAGCCGCCTGCGAAGAAGCCGGGTTGCGCGTAGAAGATATCGATTATATCGCCTCCACCGGCTTGGGACGTTATAGCCTGGGCATTCGCGACATACAGATCACCGATTTAACCTGCGGTGCACGCGGCGCAGCGGCATTATTCCCCGATGCAAAATATGTATTGGACATGGGTGCGCAGAGTACCCGTGCGATCTCCCTGCGCGATGGTGGCAAGGTCAAATCCTTTCGCACCAATGAAAAATGTGCCGCGGGTAGCGGAGGATTTTTAGAACGCGTCTGTCGCTATCTCGAAGTGGACCTCAAGGATATCGGAAGCATGTCCATGAAAGCAACCGACCCACAACCCATCAGCAGCGTTTGCGCGGTCTTAGCCGAGTCGGAAATCATCAACCACGTTTCCGAAGGCAAGACCGTTCCCGACATTATTCGTGGCGCTCACGAATCATTAGCCGGTCGCGCACTCAGTCAGTTAAAAATGGTCGGCTATGAAGACGCCGTCGTCTTCATTGGCGGCGTTGTGTTACAGGAGGGCATGGTCGAAGCTTGCCGAAACCAGTTCGGCGGCACACTGTTGGTACCCGATCATCCTTCTCATGTGGTTGCGTACGGAGCTGCGATCCTGGGATTACAACGATACGAAAAGCGTAAATCAGCTACCGCGGTACCTGTGTAACCTATCGCCCTTGCATTACAACAGCTTCTTTACGGGCATGAGTTAATACTATATTCATACGGAGTACCCAACCAAGAGTCGACGCATTTTAAAACGTCTGCAATACCTATGGAAAAATTGGGATTAACCTCTTTAGGTTGAATTTGTGTAGAAGCCTTAAGCAAAGTTTCAGAGCCTAACCATTTATCGACCATGGCCAACACATCTGATATGGAGGGTTGCGATGTGGGCGAGGGTGGATTAAACGGCTCAACCACATCCCCCCAACGACCGGTAGTCACCACCAACGGATCCGACGACGGACATCCCTCTCGCACAATTCGTACTTCATACTCAGAACTGGGCACAATCGCACTGCCGGCAATATGCAATAATTCTATGCCACCCCAATCCTGATAATATGGTTCACACTGAAGCGTAGCCCCAAAGAAAGATGGCTCTGGATTGCCACCCTCCTGATAAACTTGTGGCGGACCAACCCAGCGCACTTGCCCCTCAAATTCTGAATAATCCGGCGAATTGACTGGAAGTGGGTCCGGATGATACAAAGAAGACAAGGTCACTTTGATGGCTGTTTGTGCGCCAAGAATTCCCGGTACGAAAGATATATATCGACTTTTGATCACGGTCACTGCCTCTGGTGAGGGCATCGAAGGCGTTGGACAATTGATCACAGGAACACCCTCTTCATCGATGTTGATTTTTTGCCCGACCGATACTGCCAACACTTCTTGCTCAATATGAAAACCGTCTGATCCGGGCCATTGGATACGAACATCGACGGCGGCGTGAGAGGGCAATCCAAACGACGCTTCAATCATATTCTGCGAAGTGAAACCGCCGTGTGCTTCGATCTGTCGATAGGCTAAAAGATGATCTGCATCACCCGCAAATCCCGATTCGTATAAAGAAACTTTCGCACCGATTCCGTTACGATTAGAATAACCCGTTCCCAGATCGTGATGACGGCCCACCAGGTGTAAATGCAGATAATTCGAATCGTTCAGATTATTCTCATACAGGTAATTTTGAGTTGGCGTGTGCTCGTTACCCGATGCGATATCCAGGTCGCCGTCATGATCATAGTCACCCCATGCAAGAGCATCGGTACTCCCCAATCCCAGTTGTGCTTGTTCAGCAAACGTTAAATCCCCGTTGTTGTAATAGATATAATTCTGATCCGCTGATCCGAAATCACCATTACCCACAGCCAGGTCCAGATGGCCATCATGATCAAAGTCACCCCATGAAATGGTATTCGTATCTCGAGCGCCAAATTGCATCTCACCCGAAAATGAACCACTTCCATTGTTTACATAAAGCATGTTTTGTTGATCGGACCCCCAGTTTCCCACAGCCAAGTCCAGATCACCGTCATTGTCATAGTCACCCCAGGCAACAGACGTGGTATCCCCCATACCAAATTGAGGATACCCATCAAAACCTTCACCGTTGTTAACATACAAATAGTTTTGTTGAGAATTACCGAACCCCCCATTTCCCACCGCGAGGTCCAGATCACCATCGTTATCAAAATCTCCCCACGCAACAGAATCCGATTGCAACTCTCCAAACATAGGGACTTCTAAAAAGTTGTTCCCGCCTTCATTGATATACAAATAATTTTGTTCATCCGGATTGAGAATACCGTTTCCTACTGCCAGGTCGAGATCGCCGTCGTTGTCAAAGTCACCCCAGGCCATCGCATTGGTACTGTTTCCCCCAAACTTGGCAACGCTGGTAAATGTAGTATCTCCATTGTTGATGAAAAGCTCGTTTCCCCCGGTATTACCTACGGCCAGGTCAAGATCGCCATCGTTATCCGAGTCGCCCCAGACAACGGCAAACGTGGAGGAAGGGGCACCCAAAACGGATCTTGTAAACGTACCATCCCCGTCATTCGTGAACAATTCGTTCCGGGTGCCAAAGTTTCCCACCGCCAGGTCTAAATCGCCGTCGCCATCATAGTCTCCCCAAGCCACCGGAATGGTCGGCCCGGTACCGAATTTTAAAATTTCATTAAAACTTGTAACTCCTTGCTCAATCCATGTACTTTGGGATTTATGATTGGCAATCTCTAATGTTCGATCAGTTGCGATGGCACAATGTTGAAATACAACCA
>CBDTZI010000222.1:0-6018 GCA_965364865.1 uncultured bacterium
TCATGGTTTCCTGTTGGGTGATGCACCGTCGGTTTGGGCGACAAAAGAATGACAGTACACACACTTATGATGCGTTATTCTGGATGTCCATGTTCGATGCCCCGAAACTCGGTTTGTGGTTAAGCGAAGGAAAACGGACTCCTCGAACTCAACCATCCACTGGATTGAAACATGTAGCCATGATTACCATCGTTGGACTTGTGGTGTTTATGATTTTATCCGCAGGGTTATCCTCACGATCCATTCAACATGGCCAGGCCTGTTTCGTAGTGGTAGCCAGCGTCGGAATCGCCTGCTATTTCACCTATCGATCTTTCCCGGTTTATTCATCGTTGTGGTCGATATGGGGCGTGGGATTGATGGCGTTGATCGGATATCTGATTTCAATGTTTTATGCCTGGGATATGGGTGCAGCCGTGTCGATGCCCGCGAGTCCGTTTCTGCGTGTGCTGCCGATCCAGTTTATCTCGGTGGGCACGATCACCGCGATCGCCATGTTCTGGAGCATGCAATTACATGTCATTCAACTGTTTGAGCGGCCGATGACGAATGAGCCGGAAACGGTGGAGCGATCACGCTCGCGCAAGTGATGATACGGGCATGAGAATTAGTAAACGAAAAAAAGAATCGTTCGATCGTATGCGCAATCGGTTATTACGCGAAACGGAAGTGATCTTATATTTTGGCCTGCGATTTCCGGGTCGAATTCCGCGAATCCCCACCGTCGAGGTGGGTGGGGACCGGTTTGATCCCGATTTTTCATCGCAATACTGGTCGCACAGGCTGGGCCTCAATTCCGCCGACGCTTCGAGATGATGATGTTTCACATTCTGACGTGACTGGGCTCTCGATTTTTTAAGAATTCGCATTATCCTGTTGGATCATGATAGACCGACCTTCATCTCAGCGGCGTACGATCGAGTGGGTAGTCTTTGCGGTGTCGGTGGTCTGCTATCTCAATGTGTTACCCAATGATTATTGTTTTGATGACATACTCATTGTGCGCGACAATATCAAAGTGAACGATTCGGGTCAGTGGAAAAACATCTGGACCACGGATCACTGGGCGCAATCCGCGGACAGTAATGAAAATCGCGATCTGTTGTACAGGCCGGTGTCGCTGAGTTCGTATCGAGTAGTGCGTGTATGGTTCGGTACAAATCCCTGGCCTCAACATCTGGTAAATATCTTGTTGCACGCCATGGTCGCCGTGATGGTGGTTGGGTGGTGTCGCTGGTTGGGAGGAAATAGCGGTGCGTGCTGGTTGGCGGGGCTGTGGTTCGCTGTGCTTCCCATTCATGTGGAAGTGATCGCCAGTGTGGTGGGGCGTGCGGATTTGTTGGCTACGTTATGTACCTTGCTAGCACTGCAATTTCATCGGCGCATTTGTCTGAGTGATAATCGAACGGCCGCTTTGATATGGCGAATCGCAGCTGGTGCGTTGATCTTCTTTGCGCTGGGCTGTAAAGAAAGTGGGTTGGCTGTGTTACCGCTGCTGGTCGTGTTGGACGGGTTTATTTTTCGGCAGGATATAAAGCGAACGCATCAGTTATCGTGGTGGACATTGCACACGCTGTCACGCCTGTTTTATATCATCATTCCATTTGCAGCGTATATGCTACTCCGATATTACGCGCTAGGTGAGCGGTTCTATCAGCACACACCCATGACCAAAACGATCAATGTGTTAGTGGATGCGCCGGTGTGGCAACACGGGCTGGGCGTGGTGCAATTGTGGGGAATGTATTGGGCGAAAACGGTTTGGCCTTATATGTTGAGCGTGAAGTATTCGATCAACGATTTGCAGTTGACCAGAAGCCTGCTACACATGCATGTGTTGATCGGGATCGCAGCTTTGTTGATGTTGTGCGTTTTATCCTGTCGTTCGTGGAAAAAAGGAAATCGCAACGTCGCGTTTCTTTCCGTGTCGCTGGTGCTTTGCTATCTGCCGACCGCTAACATCTATCCTTTGATTCAGGTGTTTTTCGCCGAACGCATCTGGTATCTACCCTCGGTTTGGCTGGTGATTCTTGTTGCGATTTTTTTGACTCCGCTGATGAAACAACGGATCGTGGTGCTGGCGGGGGTTGTTCTGGTTGCGTCTATGATGGGACGCTGCTGGCTGCGTAACAGCGAATGGAAAAACAACGGTACCTTATACGCAGCCGCCTGGCGTGACGCACCCGATTCTGTAGGACCGCTGCAACTTTACGGTCAGTGGCTTACGGAGCATGATCAAGTCGAGCCGGGGATTGACCTGCTGCACCGTGCGATTGATATCGATATGGGATTCACCGACGCCCATCGGAGTCTGGGCCGAGCCTATTTGAAATTAAACAATTTTGCGCAGGCGGTCAAATACCTGCAAATAGCGGACATGCAGGTTTCCGGCCATTCGCCGACGACCGAAGCGCTTCTATACGCTCGTCGTCAACTTGTAAAAGACCATGAAGAAGAATTCCAACAGCTTCAAAAATCGGTGGATGAAAATCCCGACGATATGCCGCGCGTGTTGCTGTTGATCAGAAAAATGCGCGAGTGGGGATGGGTTGCGGACGCATTGAAAATACTTCAACAGTTTGATGCGCGATTTCAACGTCAGGCGGATTGGCATTTGGAGTACGCGGTGACGCTTGTATTTCTTAACCGGGCGGGCGACGCGATTGATCGTTATGAAAAATCGCTTACGCTTGATTCGCAAAATGCGCAGGTGATGGTCGAGTTGGCTATGCTGCTTTTGGAACGACGAGAGGGTGATGATCTGGATCGAGCATGGGATTTATCGGGTGAAGCTTTTGTTATCGCGCCGAATCTTCCGACGACGCTGGTCTGTCGAGCGGAGTTGTTGGCTTTGCGCGGTGATTTATCGGGTGCGCTGGAACATTATCGAAAAGCGATAGAATTGCTGCCGGTGGAGCATCCGCTAAGAAGAGCCTACGAACAAAGAGCGAAAACATTGGGAAATTAAATTGCACAACGAAAACGATAATGAGAAAAATACATCGTCCCTATTAAACGTGCGTGATCTGCACGTTCATTTTCCAGCGCGATCCGGTGGTGGGAATAATGGTCGAAATGTGACACGAGCTGTGGACGGTGTAAGTTTTTCCTTAGAAGCAGGCACAACTCTGGGTCTAGTGGGAGAGAGCGGCTGCGGTAAGACCACATTGGGCCGAGCGTTGATGCGATTGATTGATGTTCATTCGGGGAGTATTCAGTTTGACCGGCAGGACATTCTTACGGCTAAAAAATCAGAGATGCGAAGCATCCGCCGGAATATGCAGATGGTTTTTCAAGACCCGTACGGAAGTCTCAACCCGCACATGAGAGTCGAAAAAATTGTAGCGGAACCTCTGGAAGTTCACGGCATCGGCGATCGACATACTCGGCCAATAACGGTCGGTAAAATTTTGGAACAGGTCGGGTTGCAACCTGCGGACGCGAATCGATATCCACACGAGTTTTCCGGCGGACAGCGGCAGCGTATCGTCATCGCCCGAGCGATCGTGTTACAACCAAAATTATTGATTTGCGATGAGCCGGTGAGTGCGCTGGACGTTTCTATCCAATCACAAATTTTGAATTTGTTGAATGATCTCAAACGCGAACTGGGATTGACCTATCTGTTTATCGCTCACAACTTAGCCGTCGTGCAGCACATCTCCGATTGGGTAGCCGTCATGTATCGCGGAAAAATAGTGGAAATGAACGAGACCAACGAGCTTTTTTCCAATCCTCAGCATGACTATACAAAAGCGCTGTTAGCGGCTGTGCCCAAACTCGATCCGGCAAGTCGTACACATGCGTAGGAAAAATATTTACCACAAAGAAAATATAAATTGCGGGTGCCACTGGCGGGCAAGCCGCCAGTGGCACCCGATATTCTATACTTTCTACGAGTTATTGCGGTTTGTCGCTGACCAACTGGCCATTAATGATCGTGCCGGTGCAGTGGGTGGTGTATTCAAACGGGTCGCCGTCGTACAGGGCTACGTCGCCGTCTTTGCCGACCTGAAGCGATCCGACGCGCTGATCGATGCCCAGAATTTTGGCGGCGTCGATGGTGATGATCCCCAGCGCTTCTTCAAACGACAAACCATTGGCCGCCGTCATCGCCGCTTCAAAAAGCACGACGCGGACTTTGGGGACGTAACTTTCATATCCGCTTTGCATGGCCACCGGAATTCCAGCATGTTTTAACTTGGCTGCCGTTTCAAAGCTGAGATTCTGGGTATCACGAAACGCACGTTGCATCGAGGGGTGGATCAAAACGGGTACACCGGCTGCCTTGATTTCATCGATCATCATGTACGCCTCGCACGCGCCGTCGAGCCAGACCTTGATGTTAAACTCTTTGGCTAGTCGAAGCACGTTCGCGATGTCCTGCGCACGGTTGGCTGTGATCATCATGGGCAGTTCGCTGTTAAGAACACGAACCAGTGCCTCGTTTCGTAAGTTGCGAGCCGGTTTTTTATCCTCGGCTGCGGTCGCTCGTTTTTTCTGATATTCTTGGGCTTTGATTAATTCTCCGCGAAGCATCGACATCATTTTGCCGCGCGTGCCGGGAGATTTACCCTTCTCTCTTTTCTGAGCCGCCGGACTTAAGGTAGCAGCCAGAGCCGCGGTTTCCTTTAGAATCACATCGTCAACCGTGTTGCCCGTAGTTTTCACGATAAAAGTCTGGCCGGAAATCAACTCGCCCGGTGCGTGACCAGTGTGGATGGTGGTGATGCCAAAACCGCGAATCCATTGGATCAATTGTTCGTGCGTGTTGTACGCGTCGATCGCGCGAAGCTCGGGTTGAATCGGCGAAGAATGTTCAAGCTGGTCCTGATCGTGGTCTTGATTGTAGATACCGGTCATGCCCACCGTCGCGTGTGCGTCGATTAATCCCGGTGTCACGATGTTGGCGTTGATGACGCGGACGCCGCTGGGAATGTTCACCTGATCGGCAGATCCCACCGCGATAATTTTTCCATCATCAATCAATACCACGCCATTGGTGATCGCAGGCCCAGCCATCGTGTATACGGTTTTTCCGCGAATGGCGATTGATTGAGCGCTGGCGATACTCGCAAAAAGCGCGACGGATAACAACGAAACGATATATGTTTTGATATTGCTTTTTATCATTATTGACCCTCCGAGTGATCGTAGCAGCAAAGATAAGGGGTCTGATCGTTACCCGCACCGTAACCGCCGACGGCGTGCAGATAATCATCGGGATCGGTTCGATCGAACACTTTGGTTCCCTCCACCCAGGTTTCGAGCACTTTGGCGTACACGCTAAGCGGATCGCCGCTGAGAATGATAAAGTCGGCGTCCTTGCCCACTTCCAGTGAGCCAACCCGATCACCGAGGTCGATCATTTCCGCGCCGGATAGCGTGAGCGATCGCAAAGCGCCCGCTCGCGACAGCCCGGCTCGAACGCCCAAAGCAGCTGATCGGAAAAAGATTCGCGAATCGGTGATCCAGTCATCGGTGTGATAGGCTAACTTGACGCCGGCTTTTTCCAGCACCGCGCCGGTTTTATAGATCAGGTTTACCGCTTCGAGCTTACCGCCCGGACTGTCAATCATGATGATCGAGCAGGGCACACCCGCTTTTGCGATTTCGTCAGCCACCTTCCAGCCTTCGCTGACGTGATGCAACACAACGCGAAAATCAAACTCTTTCGCCAGGCGCAGCACTGTCATAATGTCGTCGTGTCGATGAGTGTGGTGGTGGACGATGCGCTTGCCTTCGAGCACTTCGACCAATCCTTCCATGCTGAGGTCTCTGGCGGGCATTTTTTCGGGGTCGCCGTCGGCACGAGCGATTTTATCTCGATACTCCTGGGCTTTGATGTATTGTGCACGAACCAGAGCCGCTGATTTTCCACGCGTACCGGGAAACGGTTTTTTACGCATTGAGTTGGTCCCGTTGGCCATCTTCATACCGCCCATCGACTTTCCGTTTTCGTCTCGGATCATTAACGCCTCGATGGTTTTACCTTTGCGCATTTTGATGTATGAGGTC
>CBDTZI010000223.1:0-6004 GCA_965364865.1 uncultured bacterium
GGGTGATGTCGTCAAATCGGATCGCCACCAGTGCCCAGATAAAAACAGGTACAAAATAGCTGGTGGCTGGGGACAGGATGAATATACGGGCGGAACCCGCAATGATGGCTTTGAACCATCCGCTGAATTCGTACAGTTGCATGGAGCCTGGATGACTTAGATTATTGATCAGCTGCAACCAGACGCGAAACGCAACAAACCCACTGACGAGGAGTAATCCCCACGCGAGGGATCGCCACCTTCGGGACCAGGGAATGGGGGTGGATAAAACTAAGGCGATCAGAAAAATGGTCGGTTTATATCCGAGGTACATGGCGTCGATCTGTAGTTTCGCCCGTCCCCGGCGACCCTCGGGATGCCGAATGTCCAGCAATAATTCGGTGTCTTTCCCGCTGCCTTTTTTTTCGAGCGGGGATACCGTAACGCGGCACGAATTTCCAAATCGATAAAACAGGGCGTTGCCAACTTTGCAGTACACCGTGTGATACCCTCGCATCAGGCCGGGCCAGGGGATCGCAAGCAGTGTATAAATCACCACGATGCGCAGGAAAAAAAACAGGATTTTCTTAGTGGGTGGTTGCACGCTGAGGTACCTTGACGTTGGTCGCCCATAACGCCCAGACAATCCACAAACTTAATGATAGTAGGATAAATAACGATTGCCACACATCCTCGTGCATGATGTTAAACGCTTTGGGATAATAGATGCCCGTGTAAAATAACGAGACGATGCGTACCAGATTGATAAACGCCAGCACAATGGAGCCGGCGACCATACCCGGAAATTTGGATCGAATCGATGCGGGAAAGGCGAGTACCGCTGCGACAAACAACGCTGTCGGTTCCACCGCATCGCAGCCATGCAAGATGTTTACGGAATATCGGCTGGAACTGACGTAGGTGCCGTCGGCTTTGGCTCCTTCGCCGAATACACTCAATATCAACGCGGATGCTTTGGCGTTGAATCGCATATAGGAGGGGAGAATTTTTTTGTCCATGATGGGGATGTAAGTGCACGCATAAAAGACGGCCATCAACAGGACGAACATCCCGACAAATTTGAAGATCGGACCTTTCCCCTGTCGCCAGTTGGAGGAGCGACCCTGGCCTGTACCCTCATGCGAGGCGGAAGGATTTTTTATTTTAATGTCTTTTGATTTTCGCTTACTCATTCGATGAATTTGACTTCTGTCGTCAATCCTGTTTCAGAATTAAATACAGCTCCGCAACAACGCGGAAAAGAAACGCTGACAGATGTCCAGTCTATCACATTCATGGCACCATAGCCAATGAAGAACGGGTTACGAGTTTCCTCATGTATTTCGGAGGGGTATTGGGAAACCCGCAACCAGTTTGTTGTTATCATTGATTTCCGATCAAACGGCAACCGGATTCACTCCTTTTCATCATCATGTGTATTTCACTGGGTGATTCGGCTACGACGTCGCACGACGATCGTCCCAGCCGTCAACATCATCAAACACATCACGATTAAACCCCACTCAGACACCGCGGGAATAGGGGGTGGGATTGGTTTCACATCTGCTGCATCAATGTCGTTCAACTCAGGTTGTAAACCCATGGCTTCCGATGGAATGAACAACGAAAAAGTGCCGTCGAAATCGGTATAGAAAATATCGGCGGGTGAAAAATCATCGCCCAATCCTACTTCGCCCAGATCGTCTACACCATTCGCACTATCATCATCCACGCCAACTAGTCCTGGTGCACCATCTAGACCCATGAGTGTGGGTGACATTCGTGCGAGTGAGAACAGCGCTTCGTCATTGTCATCAACTTGAAGCAAACCATCTGGAGTCGCCGAAGACGAGAAGGTGTGACCCATCTCGGTATCAGACAGGACGAGCGCGTCAATCTGATCCGAAGATATCAAACCTATGTCGCTGGAAGTAGCGTACACATCAAAATTGCCAGGTTCAAACAATCCAGCTGCAGGATCATATACATAAATCGTAGCAGCGTTCCCACCGAGCGAGGAATTCGCCGGTCCGCTCAATGTACCAAACCAAAATAACGATGCTGGATTAAGCTGAATCTCGTCTTTGAGTTCCAGCCCGGTGACTTCATCGTCGACGGTTTCATCGAATGCCGGAGAAAGTCCCAATTCATTGTTATCTACGACCAACAAGTTCGTACCGAATAGAGCTGCAGGTTGTATAACATCCACATAACTTCCAAATGAAGGTGTAATGGAAGCAAAAATGTTGGCTCCTACCGCTGAAACTCCGAAACACACGCCCTGCGATGGAGGTGAGTCTTTGTCTAAGGAAAAGTAGATGTTCCCACGGATGCTCTTGTGGGCAAGAAACGTTGGTATTGTTCCATCTTGACCGTAAGAAAAACTCGTAATCGCGTCTCCTGCTGGCCCGGAAACAAAATCGGGAAAGAGGGCAGAGGTATCGCCTGTGAACGAACCGCTCAAAGCGTTCGATCCGTCGGGAATTCCAGGTCGGGGACCTACGGGGCCTGTCCCGCTACGCGAGACGTATACGGTCACATCTTTGCGTGGTATGCCACCAGCATCATCATTGTCAATGTTCACCTGATTGGGAAGGATATTTGCCAGGCCGATGGATAGCCTGTCCACCGTGAATGAAACCGGGCAGCTTATCGGTGGAAGCGCATCTCGTGTGCCGTCTGGGACACTTGTTGCGCCATGACCCGCGCTGAGCAGTTTGCCGATCGGAATACCATCGGTATTAAAAAAAGTAGCACCCATAAAGGAAGGGTCATGCAGGTAGGTCGTGGCGGAGTTGCTAATGTCGGGTGGAAAACCCAACAACCTGGTTTTGCGGATGAGCATGGGCGTTTTGTTGTAAACCTTGCCTATGATCGGATCTTCAAATTCTGCGCACACGTTGAAGATCCCCTGAGCGGGAAAATCTTTGGCCACATCACCGGTAGAATCATTGGAAGTCACTTCACCAAAGCTGTTACCATATAATTGATCACGTAGCGGTGTGGTGGCCAGCGAGTCCCAAAATGCTTGTCCCACTCGAAGTGTTTGCGTTCCATTTGTCAACGAGAGGTCTAGTATTTCGGTGTGTACCTCGCGTCGATCCGGATCGCCCTCAGGCCAATCATCGGGCAGTATGACTGGGTCCGGTGCAATGCCCGAGCCCAGCATAGTAAACCCGCCGTTGTCGATAACTGCACCACTATTAGCTACATCGCTTTCTGCGTGTGGGGCGCTACGTCCGATGACCGTAGGATCCGGCCCCAGCGTGAATTCTATCATCGTGCCATCCAGCAATCGGAACTTAAAAAATCCTTTCGTATTTATGTTGTCCTGTCCCGCAGGAGGAAAAACGGCTACGCTCACATTTGTAACACCTAAGACAAATATCCCTGCCAAGATGAAAATAGTGCTGCGTTTCATAATAATCAAACTCCTTTCGTAAGATATTGAACCTCAGTCCGATTGGTGTTTTGTATACCGGGTGGGCCATTCTCGTAAACAAACGACACCACCCGGTATACCTATATCAACAAATTTCACTTATACCGATGTCGCATACTGTCGACGTCTTACGACGATCGTCCCGGCAGTCAGCATCATCAAACACATGACCACCAATCCCCATTCTGAAACGGTAGGAACGCATACCTTCGCATTCCACTTTCCACCTTTCTCCTCGCAGGCCGCCTGGGAGATATTCTGGATTTGTATTCCGCCAGGGAGTACGCAACATCCAGCGTCGACTTTGGTGTTACCGAGTTCCCAATTATCATGAGTCGTGTCGTTGTCATCATAAGCTCCACCACAAGGTTCTTTAGCGTAGATGCCAGCTTCCTTCGCTGTAACAATCCCATCTTCGTTCGTGTCTGCGGCACCATTAAGACCCTTCACAAAGCAGGTGGTAAAGGGACTTCCGGCACCACCCGCACCTGCTGGGGTGCAGCCTGCGCCAGCGGTAGCTGTGATGTGTCCCAGACCGTTGGGCTCTGCTCCAGCCGCGGCATCCGCTGCTGCTGCGAATGCACCGCTCCCGCAGGAATCAAGTTTGAGAAGCGTTCTATCCGCGGCCGCACCCAAATCTGCGATTAGATTTGCCACCGTATACTCGACTCCATCGACACCAACAAGGTTGCCGCCTGCCCCCCCGTGTCCAGAAAACCATAAAATAACTTTTTTGTTGGTAGGTAAATTTGGAATATCATCGATCGCATCGCGCATCTCGGCTTTGGTGAGATCTTCATGGTTGACAATGGTCCATCCGGCGTTCTGAAAAGCGTTGTGCTTTCTGATTAAATCGGCCAAATCTCCGGGTAGTGGGGGCAGGCCGTTTGTAGGCTCGCAGGTTTCCCCCGCCGGGCAGTCCAAGGCTGTAGCGCATCGAGTCGCGGTCGTGACGCTACAGTGTCCGTATTTACTATTTCCAATAAGTATGGCTGTGTCCTGAGCGAAAATCGCTGGCGCACTATTTATCGATACGATTAATAACAAAACGTATTTTACAGATGCAAGGACATTATGTTTGTATGTAGACATGCATTATCTCCTATGTTAAGTACATAACAATGAATGGAGCGCACTTGTTTGTATTGCGGCTTCCATCCCAAAAAAACTATAATATTTTGCTTACAAAAAATAAATCAATATATCGTTTTTGAGTATATATTGGCGGGGCGCGAGGATGGGCGTTACAAATGTTAGTTAATGGAATATAGACGAACTCTTGTATGTACGCGATTGTATTTTTCTTATTCCCTTGACTTGGGTAACGCCTTGAGGATGAACAAGAACAGACTTTATCAAGTGCAGTAACCAGACAGGCACAGAAATAGGCCGCGATGAAAGCTACAAACGTATATCCAAATGTTTGCCCAACGACAAGCATCAACCAGCCGTCACCCTGGGCCGATGCGAGCAGGCCGTGACGAAATCCCATCGGTGAGAGTGCGAATTCTACCGCCATCCACCCGACCGCCAGAATGAAAGGGCTAAATCCGAGCCATCGGGTTAATGTTGAACCCAGGAATGCGTAAATCGCCGGGATCAGGGTAAGAAGAATACAAGAAAATGGTGTGATCGTAATGACAGGCTCGGATGGTATGGTTAGAAATACAAAAAGACTCATCCCCCAAAATGCGCCGCACGCCATCGCTCGAAAAGGTGTAGAAACGCGGATGGTTACAAAAAGTGGAAACAGCGTGATCCAACCCAACCACGAAAACGGTGGGAAGACAACGACTACCGACATCAGATAAGCCCCCAGCAGCAGGGATATCGCGAAGGCGATGTTCTCCGCGCCGATGCCCAGGTAACCCTTGAAATGTCGCCGTTTCCCCATAGACACAACAATACCCTCATGCGCTCACCCAGTGGTCAAGCACACCGATAGCACACTACGATGTGTGTATACAACTCCAATGTGGAGGAGATGAAAATGATACTCTGTATAGTAGAACCACTTACTCAGTTGAAAGGAATAACTTAGTAGCGACCTACTCAAGGTACTTCACGAGCAATACACGGGAGATGGTATCTGCAACAGTAAAATGTAATAACACTAAGAACAACTTAATATACGATATACCACTTTGAGTTTATTAATGCAAGATAAATTATAAGAATTTTTATCAGTTGTTCTTTGCGAAATTTATTTGAGCACGCAAACGCTATTTTAAACTGTATTTAAAGTTTTTTCGTATAAATCAAATTCATTACTTACCCAATTAGGTTAAGGAGATGTCTGTAACTTGAATAGGTGACTAGATAATGGCATTTTGGGTGGTTTGGTATGTGAAATCCCATCGTGCATGTTTTGTGGTGAAATTATTCTATTGGCCGTCGAATGATTCTTGCGAGGAATCATACTATATCATCTGTAACAACTGATTATGATGTTGCTCGAGCCAATTCAGTTTGCGTCGCACCATTTTTAATACCCGAAAACCAGTCCAGCGGCCCACAGAGCCTGTGGCTGCGATCGGCGAAACGCACTCCGCGATCAACGCTTCTGTCATTAAGGGGGAGATG
>CBDTZI010000224.1:0-5998 GCA_965364865.1 uncultured bacterium
CCGTGGGCCGCGCAGGTGACGGCCTCGCGGCGCTACGGCTGGCTCAAAATGGTTACAACCCCATCATTATCGAACGCGGCCGAGACGTTCGTCGACGTCACCGCGACATCATGCAATCCTTTTATCGCGACGGGAAATTCAATGAATCCTCCAACCTGCTCTTTGGCGAGGGTGGCGCTGGAACCTATAGCGACGGAAAACTCTACACACGCGTCAACGACCCACTGGGAAAAATCGTACTGGAAACATTTTTTCAACACGGCGCAGACCCCAGCATCTTGATCGACGCGAGGCCGCACATCGGAAGTGATCACCTCCCAACGATCTGCACACGCATACGCCAACAGATCGAAACGCTCGGTGGAGAAATCCGATTCGATACCTGCATAGACGATCTTCGCGTGAACGACGGCAAACTGGTCGCCATCCATTTACGCGGAAACGAAGCCCACGCCTGCGACGAATGGTTGTCGACCGGACCGGTACTTCTGGCGATTGGCCATTCCGCCCGCGACACCATGCACCTACTCCATCAACACGGCGTACGCCTCGCCCCCAAACCATTTCAAATCGGGGTGCGTATCGAACATCCACAAGCGATGGTCAACGACTGGCAGTATGGGTCATCCGCGTGTCATCAAAAATTGTCACCCGCGGAATACCACATCGTCGCCAAGGGAGCCGCCGATGACACCAGCGACATGTATAGTTTCTGCATGTGTCCGGGCGGCATCATTCTACCCACCAACGAATCGGAACATCTCATCGCGACCAACGGAGCTAGTCGACAAAACCGGTCCGGCTCGTTCGCCAACAGCGGCCTGGTCATTACGTTACACCCCGCCACGCTCCTTTCCAGCACCGGCACAGCCAAACTCAATCCGACCGCTCAGGACAAATCCGAACTGGCACTGGCGGGAATGGAATATCAGAAACAATGGGAAAAACTCGCCTTTGAAGCGACGGACGGCACATATCGCGTACCCGTACAGCGAGCTACGGATTACCTGAGCCAGAAACAATCAGACGGACAACTGGAAACCTCTTATCCGCTGGGTGGCCAATGGACAGACATACGCAAGGTGATCCCCCCTGCGGTGGCGAGCGCATTACAAAAGGCCTTGCCCATTCTCGATAAAAAATTTCCCGGTTTTGCGGGAGAAGAGGGATTGATCACCGCACCCGAAACTCGCGCGTCTGCGCCGTTTCGCATTTTGCGCGACAAAGAAACACGTCAGGCTGTGGAAACTGTTAATCTGTATCCGGTGGGTGAAGGTGCGGGGTATGCGGGTGGTATCATCAGCGCCGCGATTGACGGCATCAAATCCGCCGACGCGATCATGACCCTCTATGCACCCCCTCGATAAACAGGTAACATGGGTATATCATTAGAAGAACATGTAAATTACGAATCTGTTTGATTGTTGATTACCCCATCATCTCCGCTTCAATATAAAAGCTGCGACTCGGGGTAGTCTGCTCATAGTATGGTTGTATCAGGAGTGATGAATGCTTCCCGAAGATTTTGTCATCGGATCCAAACTCAGCGATCTCGTGGATCGTGTAGTCGCCAGTTATCTGTCGGAAGATACCACCCAACACATCGACCGGGTCTATCTTCCGTCGCGTGATCAAATTGTCGAGTTGGTACAAAATCTTCTGGAATTGCTCTATCCGGGATTCATTGGCCGGCAACACCTGACCCAGCATAATGTCGCGTTTCACGTCGGCGATCTCTTGCCGCGCGTATCGGAATCACTTTTTAGACAAATCTATCTCTGTCTTTGTTATGTGGATGAGACGCAAAACCCCAACGAACGACATGAACAACCCTGCGATGTTATAGCACGCCGCGTCACGCTCGATTTCCTGGAGGATTTTCCAAACGTTCGACAAATGTTGTCGGGCGATGTTCAAGCGGCCTATGACGGTGACCCCGCGGCCATGAACCTGGACGAAGTGATCCTGGCCTATCCGGGCCTCTTAGCCATCAGCGTACACCGACTCGCGCACAAGCTTTATCAGTTACAGGTACCGCTCATGCCGCGCATCATGTCGGAATGGGCGCACATGAAAACGGGCATCGATATCCATCCAGGTGCAAGACTTGGTAAAAACTTTTTCATCGATCACGGTACGGGTGTGGTCATCGGCGAAACCACCCACATCGGCGATTATGTTAAGGTCTATCAGGGTGTAACGCTGGGTGCGTTATCATTCCCCAAGGACGAACGCGGCCGAATCATCCGAGGGACCAAGCGACATCCAACCGTGGAAGATAACGTTACGATCTATGCCAACGCGATTATATTGGGCGGTGAAACGGTGATCGGCGAACGATCCGTGATCGGAGGATCGGTGTTCGTGACTTCCAGTGTCCCCCCTGATTCTGTGGTGACGTTTAAGCCACCGGAACTTCGCGTGAAATCCAAATCGAACAAACCGACCCTGGAACCGGCCCTAAATCCTGCCCAAACACCTACCAAGGTGCAGCAAACCGAGGAACCGCGGGATGATGATGAAGTGTCCGAATCCATGCCGGATTACATGATCTAAAATGTTGGATTGTTCATTGAGCCGGAGTCGTAACTAAAAAATCACTTGAGGCGTAACGACAAAATCTTGATTACAACTCATAGTCCCATGAGGCCACTGAGTCGCCGCAAACCGAAGCGATGATATCGCGGTGTTCGGGCAACAAACGCTCTTTTCGACCCACGGATTTCGTACTGATTGGCCTGGGCGCCTTTTGCATCACGCCCGGATCGCCGATACCACCAAACGGATTTCGCGGGTGTCGGTAGTCGAGCATGTTTTCGTGAAACGGCAAATTGGCATGGTCGCAGACCTTGCGGATAGAGGAGTCAGGATCATTGACCAGATCTTCGTATCGAATCGCACAGGGTTGATGACGCTGACACCAAGCTGCAAAACTCATCCAATTCTCCGCCACATATTGAACGACCTCGCGATCATTCGAAAAAAGCGGCAACCCCGGAGCGGCGATGCGCAATACGCGTCCCACCAGACCTCGCCACCATCGCGTGAAGCGTAAACTGGAAAAGGTGATGTCATAAGGATGACGCATGATGGCGATACAGGGGTATGATGACGTTGCCACATGATCCAGCAACGAAACATTATCCCACTCACGTCCCGCACGAAATGTTTCTTTAATTATCAGATGATCGAGGTTATTTACCTTAGCGATTTCAGTAAGATAAACCAAAAACTCCGCGGCCCCCACATTTTTGGGAGGAGTTAATGGTCGCAAGCTTGCCTTTTTTTGAAGTCGGGAAAAAAACCATCGCAAGCGCAACGGCGAATATATATCATGCGTCAAAAAAGGTTCACTCAGAGAGAGGGAACGATCGACACCGGCTAATAAAAAACTGAGCAGCGTCGTGCCCGACCGCGGCAGACCAATCATGTATGTGATCGAACCGGCTTCCTTAGAGACACACAAACCAGTTTTGTCCGCCTCATGGTTGGATGAAGTCGATTGCTGTATTAAGCTGGTTTTCAGTTGCGACATCAGTCTTCCTTACGTCTAACCATCATGTGTACATGATCAACTACAAAAGGCTGTCACCTTCGACGAAACCATACAACGCATTCCCCCTGGAACCAAACAAGCACGCCGCCGGAAATTATGGATCTTCGCAGAAAAGTACACTAGAAAGTGAAGTTCTATATACACATATTAAAGTGTCCGTTTATGCCCCGTTTTCATCCTTTTTGCCACGGCATATTTAAATCCAACTATAAACCCCTTATTTTTCCGATCAATATTAGATATAAGATCCTTACGAACAGGCCTTTTAAGTTAAAACCATTGTTCCAGGGATATAGTAAACAGTTCTCTCAAAGCGGGCCTACCATTGACAAATGTCTATTTTTTCACGATCATCCCGCCCTTTGTAAGCCTCTGATGCGAACCAGGTTTTTGCGCGAACTGAGCAGGTCAGGCTCGTGTGGAATCATACGAACAGACGATATAAAACATAACCGAGATAGCCAACCCACAAAACTCATCTAACCATCAATTGAGCGAGGTGTGTCGTTCTCGCTGGACAGTTACAACATGACGGATTCATTGGAAAAAACTAGAAAACGAATACACACGATCACAGCTGGTCTGGTTTTGGCTGGAGGCTTGGTGGCGTGTGCATCGTTGATTTTCAGCAAGCCGATCCCAGCGGTGCGCTCTGCGGTTAACCGCATCTTAGAAGTCGCCACGCGCGACATCCAGCCCCAACAAGAATCTACACCCATCGTCGGACACGGTACGGTTGGGCCTAAAAACCAAATCGATATCGTACCGCAGGTTTCAGGCAAACTGAACTTCGCACACCCCCACCTCGCACAGGGCAAGATCATCCCCAAGGGCGATCTCTTGTTTGAGATCGATCAGACGGTTTATGAATCGCATTTGAAACAAGCCGAAGCCAATATCCGCCGACTGGAAGCGTCCCTGGCGATGGACGATCAGGACATGAAAAATCTGGATGTGAGCATTTCCAACTCAGAACAGATTCTCGAGATCGAACATCGCGATTACCGGACATCCAAAAAATTATACGATGTTGAAGAAGTTGGCACCCAGCGAGACGTTGATCTCGTTCAGAAAAAATATCTACATCAGCTTGATGCTGTCACACGATTAAAAAACCGACGCGCGTCTTTACCGCACAGCAAAATGCAAAAGCAGGCTGAGCTGGACTCCGCCCGCGCGAAACTCAAGCAAGCCCAACACGACCTTAAACAAACTAAAATTTTCTGCCCATTCAAAGCACGGGTTGAATCGGTCCTGGCGCGCACCTCGCAGGTGGTGACCCAACATTTTTCGATCGCCAAGCTGACCAGCATGGAAGCCTTTGAAATTTCCGTGGGCATCGACCCGCGTGATCTTCGTTGGCTCAACGCCTCGGTTAGACCCGAGGCCCTGAAAACCACGGAGCTGCAAAACAGTCCCGCCGTCAAAGTCAGCTGGACGCTGCAGGGGCAGGACTACAGCTGGAAGGGGCTGGTCACTCGGTTTGAACGCGTCGATGAAGTGACGAGAACCGCTCGCATGATCGTTGAAATCCGCGATATCGATATGGTCGCTACGGTCGCACAGGGGGCTACCGAAAAAGGACCGACGTTATCGATCGGGATGTTCTGCAAGGCAGAGCTGCCCGCTCAAGTATTACAGGATGCATTGTTGGTTCCACGACATGCCATCTACGACAACCAATGGGTGTACATTTTTGAAGCGGATACCGAAACCACACAAGACCACGTTGGCCGATTGGCTCGACGCGAAGTCCCCATGCTCCGTACGATTGGGGATTCCGTTCTTGTCGATTATCGCGATCGTGAAGGGACGGAAATTTGCACACTCGCCGCCGGTGAACGCGTGGTGGTATCCCCGCTCCTGTCACCCGTCGTGGGAATGAAAATTCGTATGCGTAACCAAAGTGCCACGGCTATGGCCAAGCCTGTTGACCCACAACATCCATCGATCCCCTGGATGAATATCGTGACTCAAACGGCTGTTTTAAGTCAGATTCCACCCCCGCGTGGAGGCGACTAACATGCAATTTCTCCGCGGACTGATCGCGGGGGGTGTCCGCAATCCCGTTTTCGCCAACGTATTGATGATCTTAATTTTAGCGTGTGGTTTTTTTGCCACTCGTCGCATGGTGCGCGAATCGTATCCCGAATTCAGCTTAGATCACCTCGCCATTGAAGTCGCCTATCCCGGTGCAAGTCCAGAAGACGTCGAGCGTGCTATCTGCACCCCCGTCGAGGAATCGTTGCGTGGCCTGGAGGGGGTACGAAAAATCTCATCCTCCGCCAATGAAAACTACGGAACCGTATGGGTAGGCTTGTTGAGCAGTGTTAAAGATCCGCGAGTGATTCTTGATGAAGTGAAAGATCGCGTGGGTCAAATCATCGACTGGCCCAAAGAAGTCGAAAAGCCGATCATCCACGAAACCTCTATCCGTACCCC
>CBDTZI010000225.1:0-5984 GCA_965364865.1 uncultured bacterium
AACACGCGGCGATCTGGACGGCGCAGAAAAAATGTATCGCAAAGCGCTGGAGATTAATGAAAAACTCGGCCGTCTCGAGGGTATGGCCAAACAATACGGCAACCTCGGTACAGTTTTACTAACGCGCGGCGATCTCGACGGTGCGGAAAAGATGTTCCTCAAGGCATTGGAAATCAATGATAAGCTCGGCCGACTCGAGGGTAAGGCTATGCAATACGGCAACCTCGGTAATCTTTATGAACTACGAGGCGATAAGAAAAAAGCAAAAGAATACCTGGTCAGGGCGTGTGATCTTTACAAACAAATCGGCATGAAACCCCAACTGGAAAAAGTTCAGGGCTGGATCGATGAATTGGAAAATCCCGATCAGCCGGAATAGAAAGAAACGTCACCCCCCTCAATCCCCCCTTATCTAAGGGGGAAGTATTAAGCCGAAACAATACCGAGACGCGCCCGTAAGGAAACGGGAGAGCATCAGATCATCTAGTTGCCAATTATCTATCAAATCCTACATTTTTATCGCAATTTGCGTGAATTGCCCGATAGAGGGTACAATAGAGTTGATACACCCTGGGCACGCGGGTTTGGGGCAATGAAGACGAATATACCGATATCGATTGTATAAATAATATTGCATAGCCGCGCAAGCTAAAGCATGCGGCTCAGGACAGCGGGATTAATTCTGCCTGTAGCTCAGGACAGATGAAAAGTTGAAGGAGCAACGAAGATCGTGAACGCATCCAAAGCTGATACAACATTCAACGATGCCTCAATTCATTTGAGGCGGTTGATTTTCGCAGAGCCATGTAACACGGCTATCGAACAACACTGGCGGGCAAGCCGCCAGTGGCACCCACACCCGCAACAGCATCCACACACGCATCCGCAACCGCGTCCGCAACAGCACCCGTACACGCAACAGCACCCGCATCCTTGGCACCCACAAATGCGACAGGATCGAAACACGAAGACCATCATTGGCGCGGTATTGCTTGCGGTAATGGTAACGCTGGTTTGTAGTGACGCGGTTAATGCTCAACAGCCCAGGCGCCGCACGCTCGAATACAAAGCTGTAAACAAAACCTGGGTCGAACAATCTCCACCGCCACCAGGTACAGCTGCGGGCGATCTATATCTGATCACCGAATCCATCAAAGCCAGCGAAAACATTCAAGCCGACAAGGCCATCAAACAGTGGCTCAAACAATACGGACAAAACGATGCACATTACGCTGAACTGCTGATCGCCAAAGCGCATGTGCTGATTTCCAAGAAAGATTTTTACAACGCCCATCTGGAGCTTCAATCTTACTTGAGCCAGTTTGGAAAAATACCCTTAACCACCGAGGCTCTTCGGCTGGAGTTTATCATCGCCGAGCATTTTTTAACCGGCGTGAAGCGAAAAGTGTTTGGCATTCCGATGGTGAATGACATGGGTACGGCATACACCATTCTCGATGAAATTTCCGTCGAATATCCCGACAGTCAATACGCCGAGCTGGCTATCAAAACCAAGGCGGAGCATCTGTTTCGATCGGGCGAACACGGATTGGCTGAGATGGAGTACTCGCGGCTGTTAAAGGAATATCCCAACAGTCGTTATCAGCAACTGGCGGTATCCCAATCGGCGAAAGCTTCGCTGGCGAGTTTCGGCGGTGTCGAATATGACGAAGCTACGTTGATCGAAGCGGAGGATCGGTTTAATCAATACCGACGTGCCTATCCCGACGCTGCGGATCATGACGGCGTGCCCTTGATTCTCGAAACCATTCGTGAAACGCGGGCCGAGAAAGATCGACTCATCGCCCAATACTACGAAAAGACGAACCACATCAGCACAGCCATCTATTACTATCAACAGGTCCGCCAGAAATGGCCGGGAACGATCGCCGCACTGAAAGTGACGAAGAGGCTGGAGTTGCTCGGAGTGCTACAAACGGTTAAGACATCCGATAACCCGTAAGCGGACCCCTAGACAATGGAACCATCTAATGAACCTTAAATACAACCTTTCCGAAACTCCGAGTACCTGCAGTCATTTACGGGTTGTTTGGACCGCTTTGGTACTTCTGGGTGTGTCACTATTGGCCGGGTGCAGCTATTCCACGCAGAGGCCATTTCGTACCGATATACAGAGTATCCATGTGGAAATGTTCCATTCTCGTGAATTTCGGCGGGAATTAGAGTTTCGGCTGACCGAATCGATCGTCAAGCGGATTGAGTTGGATACGCCTTACCGAATCGCACCCCGCAAATCAGCCGATGCATTACTGACCGGTGAACTGATCAGGGTTAAAAATCGTACCTTTGGTAACGATTTCGACACCGATCTGCCGCGGGAAATCGGATCGACCATGGTGGTTCGATATCGGCTGAAAGATATGCGAAACGGAGAAATTCTGGTCGAAAGGCCCCGTTTTGTCTATCAGTCCAGCTATATCCCACCGTTGGGGGAAACCTTTACACAGGGGATGACGCGAGCGATGGACGGATTGGCTGAGCTGATCGTCGAGAGCATGGAAACGGGCTGGTAAGTCCTCTATAATAAAAGAGGACATGAGAGTTTAGAACAGTAATTATAGTATATGGGGAGCATGCCTCGTGGCTGACGACAACGGTACACCAAAAGAACCCAAGCAGGATTCCAAAAAACCTGCGCCACCCAATGCCAAGTTTTCACGCAATGTCGTGAGCTGGCTGATTTTGCTGGGTGTCGCCATGGTCCTCGTGGGTCTGTTAAACGATTCACTCGCAACACCCAAAGAAATCACCATGAGCGAGTTCTGGAAGATGGTTGAAACCGACCAGATCACCAAGCTCGTGGTCCGCGCTGACGAGGGTGTGCTGGAGGGTCTCCGCAAGGGACCGGTCGAGGGTCAACCCGCCGGTGCTGGATTGCAGTTCAGGATGAATTATCCTCGCCAGGCGATGGACAACGAATTTTTTAAGGATCTCAAAAAACAATTGCCGGGAACTGAAATATCCTATGAAAGGCCCAATCAATTTTTACTTGCGTTATTGAGCATGCTGCCGTGGATTTTGATCTTTGGTTTTATCTGGTTCTTTATCTTTCGACAGTTACGAAACGCTGGCGGTGGCGGTGGAATGCTCGGCAACTTTGGTCGATCACGACATCGACTGACACCAAAAGAGCACACCGGTATCTCGTTTTCTGATGTCGCAGGAATTGAAGAAGCGAAGGAAGAAGTCAATGAGATTATCGAATTTTTAAGATCACCCAAAAAATTCCAACGGCTCGGCGGGCGAATCCCACGAGGTATCTTATTGGTAGGCTCTCCCGGCTGTGGTAAAACACTGTTAGCCAAGGCGATCGCTGGTGAAGCGGATGTTCCGTTTTTCTCCATCAGCGGTTCCGATTTTGTTGAGATGTTTGTGGGTGTCGGTGCGTCGCGCGTGCGCGATTTATTCAAACAAGCCAAGGAAAACTCCCCTTGCATTATCTTTTTAGATGAAATTGACGCGGTCGGGCGACGACGGGGTGCGAGTTTTGGCGGCGGCGGTCACGACGAACGCGAACAAACCTTGAATGCGATTTTGGTTGAGATGGACGGGTTTGAAACAAACTCGCAGATCATAGTCATCGCTGCGACAAACCGCGCGGATGTATTGGACCCGGCTCTGGTCAGGCCAGGCCGATTCGATCGTCAGGTTTACGTCTCGCTGCCCGATCTTCAGGGTCGATACGAAATTCTCAAAGTGCATTTACGAAAAATCAAACTGGGCCCCACCGTCGACATTCGACGAGTCGCCAGAGGGACACCCATGTTCAGCGGTGCGGAATTGGCGGCTTTAGTCAACGAAGCTGCAATTATCGCTACGCTGCACAACAAGGAATACGTCGAGCAGGACGATCTCGAAGAAGCACGGGATAAGGTTCGATGGGGTCGTGCGAAGAAAAGCGCCAAAGTTGACGAGCGCGATCGCGAAGTGACCGCCTATCACGAAGCTGGACACGCACTGATTCAAGCCCTTGAAAAAGATGCCGATCCGCTTCACAAGGTCAGCATTATTCCTCGCGGACCTTCCGGAGGTGCGACGTTTTCGCTTCCCGAGCGTGATCGCATGGTGTACACCCGAAAATATCTGGTCGCAACGATGCGTGTCATGTTTGGTGGCCGTATTGCGGAAGATATTTTCTTCAATGAAATCAGCAGCGGTGCATCATCGGACATTCGTCAAGCCACCGATATGGCTCGCAAGATGGTGCGTGAATGGGGCATGGGTGAAAAAGCCGGTTTTGTCTTTTATGGCGATGATGAACCCTCCGGCGGTTTCATTGAAATGTCAAACCGGGATTACTCCGACAAAACCGCCGAGATGATCGACAAGGAAATCAAGCTGATTCTGGATACCGAATACACGAATGCGTATAACTTCATCAAGGAAAATCGTGACAAGACGGAAATCATAGCCAAGGCGTTGTTGCAATATGAAACCGTTTCGGGTGAAGAGGTAAATGCCTTGATTCGCGGCGAATCACTTGAACGAGCCACCGTGGAAGATCTGCTGGACGACGCTACACCGGGCAACCCTGTAGGCCTCGCCCGCCCGGTGAAAACAGATTCCGATGCGCAGACGGATGTCGATCCCGGCCCGCTGCCTCAAACGAGTTAAGGTTCAATTTGTATTCAATAACGATATTTATCTAAACACCAACGCCTCGGGTTAAACCCCGGGGTTTTTTTTATGCACACATTTCGAGATTGGCATGTGTAGAATCCGCTGTGCGGGCCATGTCGGTCGGATTTTGCTCGACTTACACTACGAATCCGGCGGGCTTAGCCCATCCTGCAACTCCTTTTACCTTCAGTCGATCCCCCTTGACGCCGATTGGGATACGGCTTATGTTAGGTATACGTTAGGTATCTCATCTTAAGGGGGATGGTGACCTTTTCTCACGCGGTCCATGCTTGAAAAAAGGTTTTTGCGATGTCACTCAGCACCATGTTTATCGATATGGACGCCTATTTTGCGACGGTCGAGCAGCAGCTTAACCCGGCGCTTAGAAACAAGCCGGTCGCCGTCGTGCCCATGATGACCAACAACACCTGCTGCATCGCCGCCAGCTACGAAGCCAAGCAGCTGGGCATTAAAACCGGAATCGCGGTGGGCGAAGCGAAAAAACTCTGCCGCGATCTGCACATCGTTCAAGCCCGGCCCGATGTGTATGTGCGTTTTCATCATGTGATCGTCGAGGCGGTCGAATCCTGCGTACACGTCAGCGAAATTCATTCGATCGACGAAATGTCCTGTCGGCTCATGGGAGATGAAAAAACGCCGCAACGTGCGTTACAAATCGCCCGGCAAATCAAACACACCTTACAACATGACGTGGGAGATTACATGCGTTGTTCGATCGGCGCGGGGCCTAACCGCGTGTTGGCGAAGGTGGCTAGCAACATGGAAAAACCCAATGGGCTGGTGATCATTCCGTCGGAGGAGTTACCGGAAAAATTATACGCGCTGGAGCTGACCGATTTTCCGGGCATCGCCAAGCACATGGAAAAACGGTTTCACGAACAAGGGGTGTACACGGTTCGACAGTTGTGCGCGTTGTCACAGTCGCAGATGCAATCCGTGTGGAAAAGTGTGCTGGGTTTGTACTGGTGGCATTGGCTTCGCGGGCACGACATTCATGACGTCCCCACCCATCGTCGCACGGTGGGTCATTCGCATGTGTTACCGCCCAAAGATAGAACGCGCGACGGTGCGCGGGCGGTGATGATCCGTCTGATCCACCGAGCGGCCGCTCGTATGCGGCGGTTGGGTTACTGGGCGAAGCAGATGACGGTCTTTGTTTCTTACATCCCGCGCGGAAAGTGGAAGGGGCGGGTTCATCTGGGGATGTGTCAGGACACGCTGACGATTGTGGAATCGTTCGCCCGTATCTGGGAGGAGAGCCCGCACGACAAGCCGTTGCAGGTGGGGATGATGCTGTTTGATCTGGTCGCGGACCACAACGC
>CBDTZI010000226.1:0-5982 GCA_965364865.1 uncultured bacterium
CATTTATCCGCCGGTTCTCGATCGTTGTTTCAGTCGATGATGCGGGTCGCCGTTTCGGTTCGAGACGCGCTGCGAAACCCCGCTTCGGATACAGAAAAAGCACTGACCTGGGTGGATGAACTTCGACAGATGATCGCACAACAGAGTGACCCGGTGGTCACTACGATCGCACTATGCCGACAGGTTGTCACGTTTGGCGTGTATGATGAAATGAGTAAAGCGGATTTGATCGCCGGTCGAACCACACAAACGATCGTTTATTCCGAGATTGAAAATTTCAGTTCCGATTCCATCGGCAACGGTCAATACGAAACCCGACTGGGAAGTCGGCTCGAACTGTTGACCGCGGAGGGTCGCTCGGTCTGGCAAAAGGAAGAGCCTGAAATCGTCGATCGCTGTCGACGCCGTCGCAGGGATTTCTTTATCGCACAGCGTGTGACGTTTCCCGCTTCGTTGGCAGCCGGTCACTATGTACTCAAGGTCATGGTCGAGGACAAACTCTCGGGCCGGGCGAATGAGGCGATCCATCCGTTTGAAATCATCGGTCCGACATCCATCGCCCAAAATAATTAACACACTTGCACACGAGATGAGCCGCAGTGTGTGGTAGATCGACCAAGCGATATAATGCCCTTTGATAAAATAGGCAATTCGATATAAATCTCTTGTATCTTCGCGAAGCAAAGCAGCCGCATGTCAACTTGTATGTCGTGAAAGATTTCGTCGTAATTTATTGTATTTTATGAAATAGGGTTGTTGTTTTCACAAGGAATATCAGGGCTGATACACCATACAGGGTCAGCCGAGATACGATTCAAAGTCTATTGTCTAAGTTTTTTTGGCCTTGGCGCCGATAGATTTTGACATAAACTTCTGGGTGATATGCGGGGATATGGCTCGCGACCGGCGCGGTACGCGGATACTCCCCTTAAATGTTCAATTGTTAGGTCTTGGAGTGAACAAGATGAAGCGAATACTACCGATGTTATGCGTGTTGATGATGGTGGCCCCTGTCCTCGGACAGCAAGGTGGCGGAAACGATTTGTTGGATGAACTGTGGAACATGCAGGATGCCACACCCGTAGCGGAAGGCACAATGGATCTGCGAATGACGTTGGGTTGGGTGACCGAAGGTGCCCCGGCCAATCTTGGTGATTCGGATGACGACTTTGTGCTTCAACCGAGTCTTGTCTGGGGAACTTGCCCCAATGTTCAGTTAACCCTCAGCGTACCGATCTGGTTAGGGGATGGCGGTGACATCGGAGCCACGGGAGATGGCAACGGTGATTCCTACATCAATCTTCTGTGGAAATTCGCGGACCAGGATGGCAAAAAGCCAGCCATGGCTATGTCCGGTACCGCAAGAATTCCTACGGGACATGGTTCCGATGGAATTGACGGTGAACTTCGCCTGATTTTAACGAACAGCTACGATAGCGGCATCCGCTCACACATGAACTTCTTTGTTTTCAGTTCAAACACAGACAACGATCAGGGTCTCCGCGATTTTCAGTGGGGCGGCGTGATCGGTTTGGATGGCCCACTCTGTTCCGAGGGTGCCGTTCGCTGGGTGATCGATTACATGCACCGTAGCAGTGAACACGATGGCCAGAATGATATGGACCTGATCGAACTGGGTTGGGAATGGTCAAAAGCGGATTCGGAAAAATTCGGTATGTCATTGCAGATCGGTGCCGATCGAGCAGGCGACACACCCAACTTCGGCGCAAGATTCTCTTACTCCAAAGCGTTGCAACACTAAATGGCCTTAGTTGATATGAATATCACGAAGCCCGGATCCATGGTGGGTCCGGGCTTTTTTTTATCCGAGAATCCCACTAGCCACGATGTGATACACCCGTAATTCCGGGCAGAGGTTCACCATGAACATCGGTATCCTTACGAGTGTTGAAACAAGGCATCTTTATTTTGCACGCACCCTGTGCGATCAGTTTGATGTCAGAGCGGTCGCCTATGAAAAAACGGGATATTCACCCGCCAGGCTCGACCTGCTGGGTATGACGCCGAAAGAAGCACGAATCCTGACCGAGCACTTTGCCGAACGCACACGTCAGGAAGAGATTTTTTTCAGTCACAAGAGTTTTCAAATCGAGGAAAGCGACGCTTGCCGGGTGTGTCACATTCAACCGGGGCAGTTGAATTCGCCCGCGACCCTGGATTTCCTGCTCTCCACCCAAGTCGATACGCTGATCATTTACGGAACGAATCTGATCAAAGAGCCATTGCTCTCTCGGTTTTCCGGGCACATGGTGAACATGCACCTGGGTTTGTCTCCTTATTATCGAGGGACAGCCACCAATTTTTATCCGCTCTTAAACGAAGAGCCTCAGTATGTGGGTGCCACGATTCATCTCATCAATGCGGGGATTGATTCCGGTCCGATTCTTGCCCACGCACGACCTGAAATCAATGAGGATGATCTGCCGCACATGATTGGGTGCAAGGCCATCCAGGCGGGAATCAATAAATTGATCGAAGTATTACCCCAGTGGGATCAGGGTTTGCGCAAACCGATCTCGCAATGGAAAGTTCCCAACGCCCGACTCTATCTACGCAAGGACTATCAACCGCAACATACCGTTGAACTCTACGAAAAACTCGAAGCGGGTTTAATGACGAATTATGTTAAACGAGCGGCGGAAGTTGCGAATCAGATACGACTGATCGATTAAAAGATTATGTTGTCGCTGAATCACGGGATTGTGTTGTATACCCCGCAGCCATGAACCTGTCGCTGATCGACACCTTCTTTTTTTTAGAGAAGCCTACGGGTTCTAATTTTCTTGTGAGCGATTCAACGGTCAAATCGATATTCATTTCATTGTCAATCACGATCCATATCATTGCGTTGGGTGAAAGACGGTGTTGAATCTTTTCCGCAAAGTACACCGCTTCGTCCAAATTTTCAGGCGCGACAAACGCGATATCGATTTCACCGGTGGGTGGTTTTGTCGCATGGGTTAGATAGGGTTCGATGATCCTTTTGGCCTGGATCTGGTGCCCCCCCACCCAAACGCGCATGTCGTTTCGGATCCCCAATTGTTCGACAATTATTTTTCGGATTGCGTGATTTTGATCGGGCATGGGAATCGTCCATGAATTGAAAACTATTGCGGGGAAGCGCTGTGATGGTTTATTCGTGACAATGTTATCTTTACCGCTTCGGGGTTCACATCGCAGCCGATCCAGCGGCGATTGAGATCGTTCGCCACCGCTAATGTCGTGCCACTGCCGCAAAAGAAATCCGCGACCCAATCGTTTTCGTTGGAGCTGGCTTTAATGATTCTTTCGAGAAGATAACGAGGTTTTTGTGTGGGATATTCGGTTCGTTCTTTCGAGACGGTGGATAAAAAGGGGATGTCCCAGACGTCGGATAGAGCGGGCCCGTCTGGATGAAAATGAATTCGTCCGTTACGCGTGGATTTATAGAGCTGGCCCGTCTCATCAACCTGCAGATCGCGTGTACGATAGCTTCCCCCCCGCATCCGATTAAAGGTGTGCGTGCCCTTCTGTTTGGCATAGAGTAAGAGAGTATCGTGTTTTCTCGAAAACCAGCGTGCGGGTCTCCCCCCGCTTCGATAACTCCAGATGATTTCGTTAAGGTACTGATCGGGACCAAAAATTTCATCGAGTATGACCTTGACGTAATGAACGGTCCGCCAATCCAGATGAACATACAACGAACCTTGGGATGACAAGAGCCGATGCATCTGGATCAGTCGAGGCTTAAGAAAGTCCAGAAAACCGGGCAATCCGCCATCGTGTCGATCGGCAAAATGTAAGTTGGATTTTGTGGTACTCAGGATACGATTCGTATTAAACGGAGGGTCCGCGTAAATCAAATCGCAACACCCCTCTGGCAGTTGATGCATGAAAGTCAAGTTGTCTACGCAAACAACAGAACGAGTAAGGCATATCGGTGGTTTGCTCGCAGCTTCTGGTTGTTGAGTCACGAAGTCGCTCAATGTTCGTCGCGCGAACCAACTTTTCTCGGGTCGATCCCCAACGCCTCCATGCGTCGATATAAACGACTTCTTGAAATGCCCAAATCACGAGCGGCGAGCGTACGCTGACTCTTGGCACGTTGTAACGCAGCCAGAATCTCTCGCTTTTCGATGGTGGCCAGCATTCTATCCAGCGAACCATTTCCAGAAGCGGTGTCACCTCCGTCAGCCTCTGCTTCATGGGTTGTCATGGAATTGAGTTCACTTCGATCGGAATCGACCGAAAGTTTTCGAGAAACTTCGTGCAGCTCATTTTCAATTTCGACCATGTCCGTCAAATCTCGCATCACACCCAACACATGTGTGATGTCACCCTGTTCATCCCGAATGGGAGAATATGTCGTTTCTACGACAATCGGTCGACCGGAAGAATGATTCATTTCCATTCTCTGCCGGGCGTGTGGAACTTTCCCGTCCAGCACATGAAGGCTTGGACAGAGAACACCAGAGAGCGAGCGACCAAAATCATCCTTGCAATTGATGATGTCATGACATCGACACTGCGCCCCGACAACGGACGATGTGTCGTAACCTGTGATCCTTTCGCATGCGTCCGAAAACAAAACACATTTTCGCGATCGATCCAAAACAAACACTCCATCCAGAGAATGTTTCATCAGCGACGAAAGTGACAGCACATATGTTTCATTCATAGTCATCATAATAGCGATTCCTAGCAATCAAGACCGATTTTCAACAAGTAAACATTACCAATTTGGTGCAGTATAAGCAATTTCCAGCTTAGAATCAACGAAAAAATTCTGAATCGTCGTAAGTTCTTATTTTACAATGACTTACGTATTATCTACTTTCAGGTAGACAAATTGAGCGGTTTGTTGATTCTCCGATTCCGAATGAATCGAGATGAGTGACTTTCGTAATGTGTACTATATTTGAAGTCACGAAATTGGAACAAAACAGAAATTCTCTGTTTGCGTCGCCTACCCGTTCCAAAAACTCAGCACGCGATCAACCTCAGCCTGACTTCCGATGATGAGCGGTGTTCGTTCGTGAAGCGCGGTCGGTTCTTTGGTCAAAATTCTCTGTTTCCCGTCGGTGGCGGCTCCACCCGCCTGTTCAGCCAGGAAAGCCAGCGGGTTGGCTTCGTACAACAGACGAAGTTTTCCGCCGGGTGCTTTGGTTGTTGGAGGATATAAAAAGACGCCTCCCTTGATCAGCGTGCGATGAAAATCGGCTACCAGTGACCCGATATAACGCAAACCGTAACCACCGGCTTCGTCAGTCTTCACCCACTCGAGATATTTTTGAATACCCTCAGGAAACTGGTTTCGATAAGCTTCGTTGATGCTGTATTGTTTACCGCTGGTGGGCATTTTGATCCCTTCGCGGATTAACCGATAGGCGCCGATGGACGGATCCAGCGTGAACATATGCACGCCGTCACCGGTGGTATAAGCCATCACCGTGCTGCTGCTGTAAATGACGTAGCCCGCTGCGATTTGTTGATAGCCGGGCTGAAGGATGTGATCCATCATTTTCCCGGGTTCGTTGCTGTCACCACGCTGCAAAATCGAAAAGATCGTGCCGATCGACACGTTGACATCGATATTGCTGGAGCCGTCGAGCGGGTCGAACAAAACAATATATTTTGCCTGTGCGTCGAGGTCTTGCAGTATTCTCGGTTCGTCGTCTTCTTCCGAGACCATAATACCGACGTTCCCGCGATAGCCTAAACAGACCGCGATGGTTTCGTTGGCGATGATGTCGAGCTTCTGGACGATTTCGCCCTGAATGTTGGTTTCATCGGTGGATCCGAGCACATCGACCAGCCCGGCTCGGCGAACGTGGTCCGCGATGATTTTCGTGGCCAGGGTGATCGCGGAGAGTAACCAGCTGAATTCGCCGGTCGCCTGGGGGTGTTGTGCCCGCTGGCGCTGAAAAATATGCTGCTGTATGGTTTTGATTCCGTATTTTGTGTTGTTCGTGTTCAATGGAA
>CBDTZI010000227.1:0-5976 GCA_965364865.1 uncultured bacterium
GCCGAGATGGAAGTCGACTACAAGCTGGGACTATTTACCTCCCTGTATATACCGATAAGCGGAGCGAAGACTATTAAGGAGATTGCCCCTCTTCCTGCATGTGCCACCGCGTTTGAACTGGAACAATTCGCCCAGACCATGGGCGCAGGTAAAGCCCTTCTTTCGCTGTTAGGCGATCGTATGATTCGTGCAATCATGGACAATAGGGCGGGAGAAGTCCTCTAACTTCGCTGCCAGGACGTACCTTCCACCAGACTTGCGGTTGCTTGGCGAGGCTGCCAGCTCCGCCAGGGGCACGATTGCAGAAATAGAGGCCATGTTTCCCGGCAGCATCTCCTGACCCGAAGGTCGGCCGCGACGCGAAGCCAGGTCACCCGTAATGTCGCCCATGTGATCCGCAGGAACTGTCACCTCAATGTCAACGATCGGCTCCAGCAATACCGGCTTGGCCTTCATAAACGCCTCACGAAACGCACCTTTGCCCGCCTTTTGAAATGCGACGTCTTTACTATCCACGGGGTGGGTTTTTCCGTCGATCAGTTCCACCTTGAGATCGACGATGGGGTATCCCGCGAGCACGCCATCCACCATGGACGCTTTGACTCCCTTATCCACGCTTGGCCGATACGCCTGATCGATCGCACCGCCGAAAATCTTGTCGACGAATTCGTATCCCTCGCCGCGCTCTGCGGGAATCATGTTAATAATGACTCGGCCAAACTCACCCGAACCACCACTCTGCTTTTTGTGTGTATACTCGACGTTTTTCGCGGATGCGGTAATCGTTTCGCGATACGGAATCCGTGGTGGTTTGGTGTCCACATCCAGCTTCTGATGATTGTGCATCCGCGTTAGATAGGTGCGAATCTGCTGTTCGCCCATGCCACGCACGATTAACTCACCACCCATACCGTGTTCGTGAATAAAGCAGGGGTCTTCCTCCGCATAACGTCGCAGCGTCGCACTGATCTTGTCTTCATCACCGCGCGTCTTCGAAATTAATGCCAGCGAGAACATCGGTTCGGGGCACTTGGGCATCTCAATGGTTCCGGCGATGGGTTTCGGGCAGGCATAGACCATATCCCCGATGTGTAAATCGAGTTTCGACAGCGAGATGATATCGCCCGCGACGCCCGCGTCGATTTCCTTGTATTCCGCACTCTGCGGCTTCGTCACATGGCCCGGCCGCACACCTTTGGGTTCCTTTTCGCTTTTCAACAGTTGGTCATGGGTGAGTGTTCCGGAATAGGCGCGGATGGTTACATGCTTGATATTGCTTTTCGCGTCGGTACTGATTTTGAAAACCTGGCCGATGAAATCTTCCGCCGGCTTGGGTTCGATGGTAATAACATTTTCGCCGTCGACGATGGTCCTTTTTTTACCGGAGATGGGGGAGGGGCAGAACGATTCCAGCGAGTCGAGAAATTCGGTAATCCCCACGTCATGAAGCGAATCGGTAAAGAAGATGGGCATGAATTCGCCGGTCGCCACCGCGTTGGCTGCGGCGCCCTTCGCTTCGTCGTCGGATAATTCGCCTCCGAGATATTTTTCCATCAGTGCATCGTCCGCACCCACCACCGCCTCGATGATCGCGGTATGGGCTTCACCCACATCGGAAAAATCAGCATCACCGGACTCGTTCACAAAACAATCCGTCACTCCCTTGGAACCATTGCACGGAAGATTGATCGGCACACACTGCGCACCGAACGATTCCTGTACCGCGGCCAGAAGCTCTGGAATATCCACATTGGGGGCGTCGATGTGGTTGATCACGATCCAGATTCCCAGACCGTATTCTTTGGCTTTGGCAAACATCTTGCGGGTGTTGACCTGAATTCCAGACGCCGCCGAAATCACCAGCACCGCACACTCCGCCGCCGCCATCGATGCAATCGACGGGCCACAAAACGCGGCAATGCCGGGCGTGTCAATCAGATTGACATGCAAATCCTTATAGCTCAGGTGAGCCGCCGCGGACTCAATGGAGGATAGTTTTTCTCTTTCTTCGTCGGTGCAATCGAGAATGGATGTTTTATCCACTACGCTTCCCAGGCGTTTGGTTGTGCCGGTTTTGAACAGCACCGCCTCCGCCAGCGAGGTTTTTCCCGATCCGCCATGACCGACGAACGTGATATTCCGAAATTGATGAGGTTCAATAACTGCCATCTTTCACTCCTTGTTACATGCTCAAGGCACGGTCCAAATAATAGATATAGTCAGTCAAGTTGCTCACGCAGATCGCACGGAATCGAAAACCGACGGGCGGTATCAAACGCCCCGTGTGGTCGATTCAACAAAAAACACGACCTCCGAAAACGCAGGAATCTTTCATGTTAGCGTATGCACTGGTTAGTGGCTAGTGGCGACCGCGTTCCACCCGAATCAGTCACTTCACATGGCTAGGCAAGTTGCGAACCAGACGGATTTCGTTGGATATTTCGGTTTTTTGATCGATTCATCGCGATCACCAGACCATCAACAAGCCTGTTAAGTTTTTGAAGCTGCGCAAGACAGGTGAACAGCCGCGATCGCTTGACTTTTCGGCTCAAATCCGGTCTAATGTGTCGATCGAACTTTACCCGGTTGCTGGCGATATTCCGCCCATCGAGCGTCCGATCTGTCTGAACGTCAACTTGTCAGTAGGATACGATTGAACCCGAACACTCTGTGGGGAGAGCATGCAAAAAACAGAACCCAACGTTCAGCCGGAAATCGAACAGCCGGATACCGCTATGCGTGACGACACGACGATCCGAGTTGCCGATTTGAACCGTAACGAGAAGCCCTACCACATCGTTCTCGCGCAACAATTTGATCGTAATTCCATCGAACAACTATGCCAGCTTTCGGACATGATCCGTACCATCAGCGAAACGCGGCAGGGTACCCAGTTTATGCGTACCATGCTCAGCCACCGCCGGGCGATGCTCTATTTTATTCAACCTTCCACGCGAACCTTTTTATCCTTCACCGCCGCCTGTCAGATCGTCGGCATGCCTTTTAACGAGGTGCGCGATCGATCGACCTCATCCGAGGTCAAGGGTGAATCGGAAGACGATACGATTCGCGTACTGAGTCAATATTTTGATCTGATCATCATGCGACACCCAGCTGCGGGTTTTGCCGAGCACGTGGCTAACATGCTCAACAAAATGCCGCGATCCATTCCCGTCATCAACGGCGGTTCGGGTAAGGACCAACACCCCACGCAGGCGCTTTTGGATATTTACACGCTGTCTCGCGCTTTCGGAGAGCAAGACGCCAAACGCGGTACGCCGCGATATAGCCGAAATCTTTTCGCGGGTAAGACCATCGCCTTTGTGGGCGATCTTAAGCGTGGCCGAACGGTTCGCTCGTTAACCTATCTGCTCTGTCGTTATCCGGGTGTAAGGTTGCAGTTTGTATCCCCGCCGGAATTGCAAATCGGGCAGGACATTATCGATTACGTTAAGCGTCACGACATCGAATACGAAATGAAAGACGACGTCCGAAAGATCATCGGCGATTGCGACGGCGTGTATATGACGCGTATGCAGGATGAGTGGGACGTGGACGGCGAATCCAAATCCATCGATTACAGCAAATATAGCCTGACGTATGATATGGCTGGCGACTTCAAGCCGAACCTGGCCATCTTGCATCCTTTGCCACGGCGTAATGAGATCGATCAGAAGTTAGACGCCTCTCCGCAGGCGAAATACTGGGAGCAGGTACGAAACGGCATGTGGATGCGCTCAGCCCTGATCGCGACCATCTTCAACGTCGACACCGCCATCCGCGAACACTACTACGCCTATTACACTTATTGATCATACCCCGATCTTGGTCTAATCCTGAGCCGCATGCTTTAGCTTGCGCGGGGTGCCCCATTCTTGCGTAGCAAGGGTGGGGGACGGATCAAAAAAGTCGAAACGTCAAAACGTCAAAACGTCAAAATGTCGGGTGCCACTGGCGGCTTGCCCGCCAGTGTTATGCCAGATTCTAATGTGTCCGAATCCCGATGAACAAATCCGAGCCGGAAGCGCGAGCGACCGGTGCATTTTAATTACGAATTTTGAGCCCGAATCATCGGGCGAAATCCCGATTTATCGGGGACGAATTACGAAAAGACACCCCCCTTGTATTCCCCCCTTAGTAAGGGGGGAAGCTGTAACGACAGTGTATTGTCGAGTGGCATGCCTCACGCTTCACACTGGTGTGTTGCGTGGGCATGTGTTGGTAACAGGGTGGCATGGGCAAACTTGTTTGCCCGTGAACCGAGACGCGCCCGTAAGGAAGCGGGCATTTTCCCCTGAGCCGCATGCTTTAGCTTGCGCGGATATCTGTAGGGTCCGCTGTGCGGACCGAACTAACTCATTTACGAACTTTCCCCGTTAATGCGACAGCAAGCAATGTAGTCAGAAGCCATCCGCAACTTATATGCACCCACAAATACAGTTGAAAGATAAAAGCCACAGGTAAACGATATTTAGCCTGTTGCAGATCGATCAACGGTACAAAGGCATCCAGCGAATATACAAGAGAATAATATTCCGGGTAGATTTTCGTGTTTGTTAGTGCCAATTTTGTAGGTATCAATTGTCCTTCATGGTAGCTGGCGTAAAAAATCAATGCGCCAAAAATGATGAACAGGAGCATCAACCACAACGCTCTCCACGGTTCGTATCCGTATCCAATCGTATCCCCCAGGAAATTATGCCAGAATAACGACACTTTAGATTTCGACTTTAGCAGTGCAGGGTCTTCCTGCTTCGCGATCAGGATTTGACGAGCGTAATTTTCGTGCCCCATCTCTTTCAATACCTTCGCCAGTTGCTCATATGGCTGGGGTAAGAATTCGTTATTGTTTTGCCGTTTGATCCACCGCAGCCGATCATCGGCACTTGTGGGGGAACTCTCACCAATGCGGTCGTAGACAAAGCCGTCGAGATCGATATTCGGTGGCCAATCTTTTTCTAAGTCTATCAGTGTGCCAATTGTTGAGTGCTTCAGAGATAACGTACACTTTTCAGGAGAATTGACGTCGACCCATTCAAAATTTTCCTGAATTATCGAAAAACTGAAATCTACTACACCTTCGGCTTTGAATCCGTCACGTAAAATGACATGCCCCTTTACTTTGATGCTGTTTGCATTCAGCGCTATGCCATCCGGATTACTGAAATGACCTTTGACGCAACTCAGTTGGCCTCCGATCTCGGCTCCTATTAAATTCACTTCGCCTTCGGCTATGAAGCCGTTTCGTAAGTATAAGCTTTTCGATATTTTTACGGCGTTTGCATAAATAGCGCCTGTGTGAGTTCCTGCCAGATTTAACAAATACAAATGGGCCTGACTAAGATTTATAGTTTTGCAAATAGCGCTATAATCGATCTCCAATGGAAAATCTATTCTGGCATATCTCAGATCAATTTCACCATCGACGCGCACCCCTCGAATTCGTACGCCCTTAAAAGTAACATATTTGGCGGCTTCACGATCGGTACAAAGCCACACAAGGCGGTCAGCTTTGAGAACACGATCATCGCTCCAATTGTCAGCTTCTGTTGGATCACCATAACCATAGTGGGCAATCTCTCCATTCGCGGTTGCTGTGCAAAGTAGTTCCTCAGCATTGCTAAGTTTACCAAACTTTGCTCTCGCCAATCGGAGCAATTTCTCGGCACTATCCAGCTCTGGAATAGCTGTAGGTTTTTCGATCTGTGTCATGGGATATCTCCGGCGAAAATGACAAATACCGTCACTCTCATTTAATGTACCGCGAAATGACATTGTTATCAAACAAAAAATCGACTTGGGGGAATCTGGCTTTGCGACCTACAAAGCCATACGCAAACCTTTTTACACAGAACGAATAAGGCTATAGAATACTTCCACTCATAAATACGGGAGACAAACATGCAACGAATAACGTTTTTGATTATACTGACAATCATGGCTACGACATCAACAACATCAGCTGGGGACGGTAAC
>CBDTZI010000228.1:0-5924 GCA_965364865.1 uncultured bacterium
TCATTGCCGATTCGAGAGCGAGCTGATGCAGCTTGTTCATCGCCGCGGGTGGATCATCCGCACCGTATACCGCGGTTCCCGCCACAAACGTATCCGCTCCCGCAGACGCAGCCGCGCCGATCGATCGAATATCAATCCCGCCGTCAATCTCCAATCTTTGATGACGCCCAAGGCGTTGACGTAATTCTGTCACCTTTTCAAGGACGTCCGGAATAAACGACTGACCACCAAATCCTGGCCAAACGCTCATGACCAACACCAGGTCAACCTCATTGATGATCGATTCAATTTTCGACATCGGCGTGGTGGGGTTCAAACTCACACCCACGGAAACACCGAGACTTCGAATGTGTTTGACCACATCTTGCGGATCGTCCGTCACTTCAATATGAAACGTAATCAGGTCGCAGCCCGCTTTCACATAATCTTCCGCGTATCTTTTGGGTTCTTCGATCATCAAATGAGCGTCGAAAAACATCTTGGAGTGTTTGCGGATAGCTTGGATCACGCCGGGGCCAAAACTGATGTTGGGAACAAAATGACCGTCCATCACATCGAGATGTAACACGCGGGCGCCAGCCTTTTCGATCAACTGAACCGAATCCGCCAGCGTGGTGAAGTCCGCAGCTAGCAACGACGGCGCAATTCGAATCGCAGGCTCTGCTAATGCAAACTCGGGTGTTGATGACGATTTCTTTTCGATGGTAACGCTTCCCTCCATCATTTTGATTCCTTATTAATTTACTTAATGCCTATCAACTTTGCGTGCCACGGCTGCAGGTGCCATGCCTAAGCTTGCGTGGGCATGGTGTTTACTCTCTAACTTTATCCCGAGCCGCATGCTTTAGCTTGCGCGGGCATCCGCGCAAGCAAAAGCATGCGGCTCAGTAAAAAATCGTTATGCATCATCCAGCACGTTAATCGCGGCGAAGGACTTCCCTTCCAGAAATTCCAACGACGCTCCACCACCGGTGGAAATATGCGTGATGCGATCCGCCAGACCCACTTGATCGATCGCCGCGGCACTGTCACCGCCACCGATAATCGTGACCGCCCCACGATCCGTCGCATCGGCTACCACTTTCGCCATCGCAAACGTGCCACGATCCAGCGGCGGAATTTCAAACACGCCCATCGGACCGTTCCAGACCACCGTCCGGGCAGAAGCCATAATATCCGAATACAACTTTATTGTCGCCGGGCCAATGTCCAGACCCATCCTATCCGCTGGAATCACAGATTTGAAGACCGAGGACTCGCACACCTGCGTAGAAACGCCCTCGGCGATGGTATCGGCGACCACCGAATCCACCGGCAGTTTTAACGCGTCCCCCGCTTCTTTTCGAAGCTCACGAGCGGTTTCAAACAAATCAGGTTCAGTCAGACTCTTGCCCACTGCGACCCCTTCCGCAGCTAAGAAGGTGTACGCCATCGCTCCACCGATCAGAATCGTGTCGCACTTTTCTAAGAGCGAATGAATCACGCCGAGTTTGTCCGAAACTTTCGCACCGCCGAGCAGACAGACAAAAGGCCGTTCGGGTTGAGCCACAGCACCGCCCAGAAACTTCAATTCTTTTTGTATAAGATAACCCACAACGCGAGGCTTGCCCGCCATCATTTGTGGCACGGTCAACATACTGGCGTTGTCACGATGACACGTTCCAAACGCGTCATTAACGTATATATCCGCCAGTGACGACAACTGATTTGCGAATTCATCTTTCTGTTGTCGCAGGGAGGAATCACTCGCCGCTTTTTTATCTTTGATCGTTTCGGCTTTGTTGAATCGAAGATTCTGCAGGATACACACGTCGCCATCCTGCATCGCTGCGATATGTCTACTTACATCATCCCCCACGCAATCGTCGAGTTGAACCACCTCTCGATCGAGCAGTTCGGAAAATCGTTTGGATACCGGTGCGAGAGAAAATTTTTCGAGATCGTTCGACTCACCTTTGGGCCGACCCAGATGACTCATCAAAATCAATCGACCGCCACCTTCCAGACATTTTTGAACCGTAGGAAGAGCGGCGCGGATACGTCGATCATCCACGATGTTCTGATTCACATCCAGCGGCACGTTCAGGTCCAGCCGAATCAATACACACTTCGATCGAACATCAACGTCCTCCACCGTTTTTTTCTTTACGCTCATCACGTTCGTTATCGCCGTAGACATGCCCTTTTCCGAACCGCGCCCGTCAGGAAGCGGTTATATGTTCAATTCCCGGGTGCTATGGCAAAGCATCCGTCCCCCACCCATTGCTTCGCAATGGGGCACCCAGCAAGCGTGGGCATGCCATACATAATTACAGCGCGGCGATTCTGGCTACCAGATCGACCGTGCGATTCGCGTATCCCCACTCATTGTCGTACCACGAAACCACTTTGATCAGCTTGCCGCCATCCCCGGGCATGACCATCGTGCTCTGCGCATCGATAATCGAACTGTGTGGATTACCCACGATGTCGCTGCTCACCAGCGGGTCTTCGCAGTATTCCATAATGCCTTTGAGTTTACCTTCCGCAGCGGTTTTCAACGCGGCGTTAATTTCATCCGCGGTGACCGATTGATCAACCGTCGCAACCAGATCAACCAACGAACCATCCGCGACCGGAACACGCAACGCAAAGCCGTTTAATTTTCCGTTCAGCTCGGGTAACACCTTGCCCACCGCACGAGCCGCTCCGGTCGTCGTGGGAATAATGTTAATCGCTGCCGCTCGTGCTCGACGCGGATCACTATGAACCAGATCGCCCACCCGTTGATCGTTCGTATACGCATGAACCGTGGTCATCAATCCTTCCACCAGCCCGAACGAATCGTTCAACACTTTCACCAGTGGCGCTAAACAGTTGGTCGTGCAACTCGCATTGGAAATACACGAATGAGCGGAGGAAAGTTGATCGTCGTTCACACCGAGAACCACGGTAAGATCGGGATCGTCGCTGGCGGGTGCGGAGATAATGACTTTTCGGGCACCGGCTTTGAGATGGTCGCCGTAGCCACCTTTTTCGCTTGCCCGTTTGGTAAAGATACCGGTAGATTCGATCGCGACATCCACACCGAGTTCACCCCAGGGTAATTTCGCCGGCGAACGCTCTGCGATCACCTTGATTTCTTTTCCGTTGACGATCAGCCCGCCGTCGATCGCTTCGACCGAACCGGGGAATCGGCCATGCACCGAGTCGTATTTCAACAACTGCCTGAGCATGGATACGTCGGTGAGGTCGTTAATCGCCACGATCTCGAAATCGTCTCGAGCCGCCATCGCCCGAAAAACCAACCGGCCAATTCGACCGAATCCGTTGATACCCACTCGTATTGCCATTTTGTTTACTCCGTTAGATTGTTAACAATTCACAGGCTGTTACGGACGTTGATCCGGTCCGTATTTTGATTCAAAACGCTGGTGTCGGCTACGCGGCCAACCTCCCGAAACGGTACGTCCTTCCCTCCCATTGGTCAACGGGGATTTAACTATTCACAGCCTGATGGATATGGGATGATCACAAAATCAAAAGGATGGATAAAACATGGACATCTGCCTGGCGAAAAGTCCTTTTCTGCTTGTTCGAGAATCCCTGCTCTGCCTGGCGATAATTCTTTTTCTACTTGTGCGAGAATCCCTTCTCGCACCACATACTCTTCGGAAGCCTTTCGCGAAAATGGTATGACCTTCATGATGAGATGACCCGATGGGCAAATGTGGCTGGGATCGTTATCGCGGTTGCCAGAATTGGCGTAGATAAAAAAAGTAGGCACCGTTACACGCATATCCCTACTCTGCTTCACGTCAGACAGTGTAAGATCAGGTAGCCGATCAGCTACGTTTTAGATACCTTTCATACCTGTGAGGGCGTCGGCATCCACCTGATGATTTACATCGTCCCAAGCTCTCGGGTCTGCCACAAAGTGGCGATGCGCTCGGTGCCTTATACTTCTATTTTACCACACCCGCTGATTGAACTACAAGAAAAAATTAAAAATGTTACAAACATGCGTTTTCTCGCAAAAAAACAGCGGTTCAATTGGATGACTATCAGGGTAATTACTGAGTAATGTTTTGGCATGGAAATATATTTTGGCTGCGCTGTTCAGGTAGATGATTGCCATAAGTACTTGGGTGGCATGTCCTGAACCACACGCTTCTCCCGAGCCGCATGCGGAATGAAGTCCCGACTTGTCGGGAGCTTGCGCGGCCATCCAAATTACAATAACTATATTATATCCTCATGGTTTTTATTCCTGCGGTGTATTGTGACTGAAACGAGACCTGTCAACATATTCCATCTATCGGTGTGGCAGGATTCACGTTTCACAACAACGTGTTGCACGGGCATGTATTTTCGATGATGTAGGTCACACATAAATCGCCCGCAGCCTGAAGGGCTGCAAGAGAATAGCCGTGGGCAAACGAGGAGGCTATGCCTCCGAAGCGACGCCCACGGAAAGCGACATCAAAAATTATTCAACCCTGAAAGGGTTGAACAAAAGACCACGAGCGAATCGCACGGACAATTATAACTACTGATGCGAACGTATTCGATAACCCTTTCTATATGAATGATTTCTTCGACCCATACAGGGTCGCTATGGTTTGGGGTAATCTTATTCCGGTGGTGGCGTCCACCTTTGGTGTACTGACCACCGGCTATTATCTGTCAGGCTTCCAGCCTGAAAAGCCATGGTAAGGCATTCCACCCTACTCCATATTTTATTCACACATTATTTGACGCCATCATATCATTTGGGTAAATATAACATACTGACGTCCTCAGATCAACATAATTTCTACATGAAAGGGTTTGCCCATGAGCATTCCAAAAAGAGTTGACGCACGCATCAAAACAGCACTCAAAAAATACAAACCGATTTTATTAGAAGCTCGTAGAACAGATCGAAGCGAAGAGGATACAGTAACCATTGTTCGTGATATGCTAGCTGACGTTTTTGGATATGACAAATATAAAGATATTACGGGCGAGTACCAAATCAGAGGTACCTATTGCGACTTAGCCGTGAAAATAGATGGCCAATTGCGATTTCTTATCGAGGTCAAAGCCGCGGATCGAACACTCAAAGAAAAACATATCAGACAAGCTACAGATTATGCAGCAAAAGAAGGAATCGAGTGGGTAATTTTAACCAATGGTTTAGAATGGCAAATATTCAAAATGGTGTACGAAAAGCCTATAAGTTTTGAAACCGTTTTCAAGATTGACTTACAAAGTAGTGATAATGACGCCGTAGAAAAAATATATTTACTTAGCTATGAAGGTGCCAAGAAAAAAGCTATACGCCAATACCATGCACAAGTAAAAGCACTGAATCGTTATTCAATCGCTGCGTGTATCATTTCAGAGCCTGTATTAAAAGTAATATCGCGCGAATTAAAACGAGCAGCCCCAGGAATTCGTATTGATATTGAAGATGTTGAAGATTTAATTATGCGAGATGTTGTTAAACGTGATATTATTGAAAGTGCCGAAGTTCAACTCGCGGTAAAACGAATAAAAAAATCTAGTAGTCGCAAATTAAGAGGCAGAAAAAATTCGACCTCCGTTCGAGTAAAATCGCCACCCAAATAAACTATTTCAATTTGATAACTCAATTACCCGCAAGGGCCTTCGTTGATGACGACGGGTAATGGGATACCTGAGCCGTTGGTGTGATCGGGCGGATTGTTTTCCCACACGCCGGCGATCGGCGTATCGCAAAACAAACACGCGCCGCCTTTCATACGATTTTCCTCGACCGTAAAACCCACACGGCGAATCAACACGCGATCGCACGACGGGCAATGCGTGCTTTCTAAGTTACCCACCCCGCTATGCACGTTTCCCGGATAAACATATTTCAAACCAGCGGATCGACCAAAATCATAGGCTTTGAGAAGCGTTTCGGTCGGCGTTCGCGGCGG
>CBDTZI010000229.1:0-5910 GCA_965364865.1 uncultured bacterium
GAATTACGTCGATTCGCAGTGCATCTGCCATCTCTTCGATATTGCTTTCGATCGTGGGTAAAATCTTGACCAATACACTGACATCAATCCCAACAAATCTCATTGCGTCCATACATATTGGAGCAATGTCTTGATCCTCGGAAATCTCACAGAGTAGCTTGGCGATTCGATCCGCTCCATTCAATATCCTGGCAACCGTAGCGACATCACCCTCACCCGGATTGTCCGACTGATGTAGATTGACGGCGTGGGTAATACTTTCAGGCAGCGTCCAATGGGCAAGAACCATGGCGGAGACCTGTGCGTGTGTCACTTCAACCGCTTCCAGCTCCTCCTCAGAGGTTGGAGATGCGGTATGTGGGGCAAATCGAGCAGCCAGCGGACCATAGGTCTGCGGGAAAGCTTCGGCAAGAATTGGAATACCGATATCAGCAAGCAGCGCACCAATAAATGCTTCGTCGCGACGTTTCGGTAGTAAAACATCACAGAACTGTGACGAGATCACCGAAGCGGCTAACGATCGTCGCCAGAAATAACTCATATCCAGCCCTGGTGTGTCCCGATCCGTCATCACGTCCACCAGATATCGACCCAGTAAAAGTGATCTTGTACGTTTGGGGCCCAGTAGCGTAAGAGCCTGGCGAATCGAAACAACCTTATGACGCACGCCAAACAGCGCAGAATTGGCTAATCGCAACACTTCACTGACCGTACCCGGATCCGTAGACAAAATTTTGACTAAATCCGCGTAGTCAAACTCGGGATCCTGCATGATTTCCAGAAATCTCAGTACAACTTGCGGCATGGAGGGTACAGCTGCGGACGTTTTGATCGTTTCCAGTACACGTGCATTCATTGGAAATGTTCTCCAATCAGGCTACGGATGTAGATAAACATCCACCTATTGATTCGTAGCCCCATCCACAACAGAGGGGGCGCAGACGCGGCTCATTCCAATTCATCGGCGAGCCGGACTGCCTCGATTAGAAGTCGCAAAAATTGATTGCAAGAAAATTTGCTGTACCGGACAAACACCATTTTCGGACTTTTCGTCTTTGATTGACTTACCTTACATAGATGAGTACAACAAAATCTGTCGCTGGGTGTGTCCGCATGGTGCGGGCTGAGATGAAAACCCTCGAACCTGATCAGGGAAGCCGACTGCGGCGCGATCGGCCAATTAAAACCTGCGTAGGGAAGCGACCTCGCTCGACATTGTTGCATAAGTTAGCGACATGACCGGCGACTCGCATTTCTACGGTTGAATTCCCCTGATCTTACCGTTCTTACCGTTCTCATTGGAGTGATGCTCATGATTTCATCGAATACCAATAATACAAAACCACTTTCCGTGATCGATTCAAAGACGACGAATCCGTCTTCTACCGATTCATCACAGGCTACGCATAACGAATACCCCGCTTCTCGAAAAATTCATGTTCAGGGCATCGAACATAAAGATATTCGCGTACCCATGCGTGAGATATCAATCTCCCAAAACGCCGATAGCGCAAATCCGTTGAATGAACCTGTCGTCGACCCCAACGAGCCAACCTCGATCACCGTCTACGATACGTCAGGCCCGTACACCGATCCGGAAGTGAACATCGATTTACGAAAAGGATTATCTCCCCTACGCGAAGCGTGGATTCACGCTCGCGGAGATGTGGAGCTATACACGGGTCGATCCGTCAAACCTGAGGATAACGGATACAAAACGCTGGACCTCGAAGTGGAGCGATTTCCCGATGAATCACGCCGCCCTCCTGTTTGTGCAAAGTCGGGCTGCAACGTTTCGCAAATGCACTACGCAAAAAAGGGAATCATCACCCCCGAAATGGAATACATCGCCATTCGCGAAAATCAAAAACATCAACAATGGTCCGAATTACTGAAAGAGCAGCACGCGGGCGAATCGTTCGGAGCCAGCATCCCTCGCGTGATCACACCGGAGTTTGTGCGAAACGAAATAGCGATGGGTCGAGCAATCATCCCAGCCAACATCAACCACCCGGAACTTGAGCCGATGATCATCGGTCGAAATTTTCTGGTGAAAATCAACGCCAACATTGGCAACTCTGCACTCTCGTCATCCATTGATGAAGAGGTCGACAAAATGGTCTGGTCGATTTATCACGGCACCGATACGGTAATGGACCTGTCCACCGGTAAAAACATTCACGAAACGCGTGAATGGATCATCCGCAATTCACCCGTACCCATCGGCACCGTACCCATTTACCAAGCGCTGGAAAAAGTGGACGGCACACCCGAAGAATTGACCTGGGAAATTTATCGCGACACCTTAATCGAACAGGCTGAGCAGGGCGTGGATTATTTCACGATACACGCCGGCGTATTGCTACGCTATATTCCGATGACCGCCAAACGCACGACGGGTATCGTTTCGCGCGGCGGTGCGATTCTGGCGAAATGGTGTTTGTCTCATCACAAGGAAAATTTCCTCTATACGAATTTCGAGGAAATCTGCGACATCATGAAAACGTATGACATATCCTTTTCACTCGGCGACGGGTTAAGACCCGGTGCGATCGCGGACGCCAACGACGAAGCCCAGTTCGCCGAACTGACCACGCTGGGCGAACTGACTAAAATCGCATGGAAGCACGACGTACAGACCATGATCGAGGGGCCGGGCCATGTACCCATGCACATGATCAAGGAAAACATGGAGCGACAACTTAAAGAATGCGACGAAGCACCCTTCTATACGCTCGGACCACTCACCACCGACATCGCACCAGGTTACGATCACATTACCAGCGCGATTGGAGCCGCCATGATCGGTTGGTATGGTTGCGCGATGCTTTGTTACGTCACACCGAAGGAACACCTCGGCCTGCCCAATCGCGAAGACGTCAAAGACGGTGTGATCACCTACAAAATCGCCGCCCACGCAGCTGACCTCGCCAAGGGACACCCCGGTGCGCAGCTTCGCGATGACCAGTTATCCAAGGCTCGTTTTGAATTTCGCTGGGAGGACCAGTTTAACCTTTCGCTTGATCCGCAAACTGCACGCGATTATCACGATGAAACGCTGCCACAAGATGGCGCCAAGACCGCTCATTTCTGTTCGATGTGTGGCCCGCAGTTCTGCTCGATGAAAATCACGCAGGATGTTCGTGATTACGCCGCCCAGCAAGGGTTGGATGAGGCCGCCGCCCTCGAAACAGGCCTGGCTGAAAAAGCCAACGAATTCAAACAACAAGGCGGAGAGATTTATATCAAATAGTCATTAGTCTACACACTTGCGTGAACAGTGGATAACACCTTCGCATTATTCGCACGGTGTTAATGTATTGTAATATTCAACGCCCAACCACGCATCGACGCAATTCAATACTGCAGGAATGCCTATGTTGTTTGCAGGATTGACATCTCCATACCCCAGCTGTGCCTGAACTTTATGAGGGTTCGCTGCGCCTAACCATTTATCCACCAGCGAAAGTACATCCGCGATACTGGGTTGACCCGTTAATCCCGGTGACGCATAAGGCGGGGATACGTCACCCCACTTCGCAGTGGGTTGTATCTGAGGCAAAGAATAACAATTCGGATCATTCAAGTCGACACAGGTTTGATTCACCGCCTGGGTTTGATACACCGAGCCGGGAACGATTTCCTGACCATACGCATAAACGACATCATCGAAAGTAGACCAATCTAAAAACTGTGGGTCACACTGTAGCAGCGACGCATGAAATGTGGTCGAATTCTGTGAAGCTGTATTATTATATTCTGCGGGAATACCCAACCAGCGGTATTGACCATTGTAAGCTTCGTAATTGTACAAATTGGTTAGCGTAACTCGTATGGCATACATGCCAGATTCGGAAATCAAGTCGGCTTGATCTACAGCGATGTAACGGTTGAGCGAGGTGCATTCATCAGGAATGCCATCACCATTGAAATCATAGCTTCCATTCACCAGGTCGCATTCGTCGGGTTGGTTGTTACCGTTGCAGTCCGGGTTGGCCTCAGAAAAAACTTCGCAGCTATCCATCACACCATTATTGTTGCAGTCCGGTTCACATTCGTCGGGAATGTTATTCCCATTGCAGTCCGGGCTGGTTTCTGCATCCAGGTCGCATTGATCCGTCACTCCATTATTGTTACAGTCCGGCTCGCAGTCGTCGGGAATTGAGTTACTGTTACAGTCATCACTCGTTGTATTAATTATATCACACGCATCGAGTATTGAATTGCCATTACAGTCTGTCCATTCGCAAGCGTCATCTTGGCCATTGCCGTCACAATCACCCCTGCATAGATCTACCGGCGCACCTCCACTGCTTCGACAAGAGGAGGCTGTAACTGCATCGCACGAGCCGTCATTCCTACAGCAACCCGCAGAAATCTCAACCACCGCTGGCTCCATCTGAAATACGGGAATCGGACAGCCCCAATTGTCAGAAGCGTTCACCAGGTAATTTAGATCGGGCTGTGTATGCAAAGACAATGTGTACGTCCCAGCTGCACCGGCTGGAATGTCCATCACAAATGTACCGACATAATAAGAATCACCAAAGTCAAATTTATAATCGCTGAATAATATACTATCAACAAACGTAATATTTCTGTGCGCTGTGTTTGTCACTGGCAGTACCCATGGAGAAATAGTGCCATTACGATCCACGACAAAATCAAGTCTATCTTGCGATTGAAACCCGGCCTGACACGTATCCTCTCCAGTTACATTGGGTACATTAATTTGCGAAGCACATGAAGCATCTGGACCGAATAGACTTTCACAATCATCGCTATCAGCGCATGGCTCGGTGGCGAGCAGCAGCGGTTCACCCACACCATTATCAAACGTGGAAGAATCGAGAATAAACTGCCAGGCTCCGATTTCAAACGGTGCCCAGCCTCCTGCAACAATATCAAACCAAAGCCTTTGATCGCCGCCATTGTTCAAGGTAATCGTGTTTCCCGATATATTCACGCCGGAGGGGTATGACAATCCGGTTTCTGCAGGTGGATTCACCGGCACGATGGATACATAAGGAGCGGTGCCAGACTCGTACTGACAAAGCGCGTTACAACCATCACCGCTATCCGTATTTCCATCATCGCATTGTTCACCTGGGTCGATCGTACAGTTCCCACATTCAGCAGGGATATCCTGACAAGCATATTGGATATGAAATTGATAGGATGCACCTAACCAAGCCAATACTTCCAAATACATATCCAGTGCTCCCACAGATTGCGACGGATCGGGTACAATGGGTTGAAGTTGTGTGCGTGTTTTTGGGATATCGATACCAAATAATTTATTTACAACAATAAGAAAATCAGAAGCTCCTGGTCCAGATGCCGCAGTAAAGCCATTCAGGGGTGTAACAATGTCACCCCAACTGGCTGTCTTGTTGTGTAAGGGTGGGTCGGAATACACCAGTTCATCGTTCAGGTTGCCTGCGTTACACTCATCCACCGCCTGAATCTGGTAATGTGATACGGCTATAATTTCCTGCCCGTATAATTGATACACGTCATAGGCTGTCCAATCCGTAAAGTGGGGAGTATCCTGCAACCGAGATGCGAAAAAAGTAATCCCCGATGGAGAAATTGCACTGGCTTCATCATACTCCTGGGGTGGACCCGCCCAGCGGATTTGATCGTTACATTCTGCAAACCCATCAAGATTGACCATTCGTACACGAATAGCGATTTGCTTTCCAGCCCAGCTGGGGTTCGGCTGAAATCCTACATAACGATTTTTGGGTATCGCCAGGACCGTTTCGATCCCACCCGTGTTCAATCCTCCACAGGTATGGTCGGGACATAATGAATCGTCAGGCTCACAACTGCCGCTCGGACAATCGCTATTACTCAAACACAATAAACCATCGCGTGAACCACCATTGCAAACTGCGCAGGCTAATC
>CBDTZI010000230.1:0-5905 GCA_965364865.1 uncultured bacterium
CTTGATCACGAATTCCGGGTGTACGCTTGAGGGAATCCGTAAACTGGCTCGTCATGAGTGAGCGTTGGGGGCCACGCAGTTCGAGGCAGTGAATCGTCCACGGCGCACCACCACCGCTTCCCGACGCACAGCCGGTCAGGTACATCAAACTCGTCAGTAAGAGTGTCCGCAATAACGATCGTCGCATGGTTTCAATGGCCCACTGATTTATTGTTTTCGTAACCGTTTACTCAATACTTCTTTTTGTATTTTCAATAATTTTTTAATGCTTCGTGATGCGAGATTTAGCAGGCGATCCAGATCAGCGCGGTCAAACGTCGCCTCTTCACCGGTACCCTGAACCTCTACGAATTTTCCCGAACCGGTCATCACTACGTTCATGTCCACTTCCGCGGACGAATCTTCAACATAATCCAAATCGGCTAAAATCTTACCCTTCACTCTACCCACGCTGATCGCAGCCACCGCTTCACGAACGGGAGATTTTTTGATCCACCCATTTTTGATGGCGTGCTGCACCGCATCGCACAGCGCTACATAAGCACCGGTGATCGAAGCGGTTCGCGTGCCGCCGTCCGCCTGTAGCACATCGCAGTCGATCAGGATACTGTTTTCACCCAGTGCGTCGAGATCGACCACGGATCGGAGGGATCGACCCACCAGTCTCTGTATTTCCTGAGTGCGGCCATCAATTTTGGTACGGTTACGACGACGGCGTGTGTTTGTCGCCGAAGGTAACATGTCGTACTCAGCGGTGACCCATCCGCTACCCGAACCCACTCGCCATTTGGGCACGCTCGTTTCCCAACTGGCGGTACACAAGACCACGGTTTCACCCGCCCGAATTAAGACGGAGCCCGCAGCGTGTTTTGTGTAACCACGCGTCATTTCAATGGGTCGCAGATCGCTCGGACGCCGGCCGTCATGTCGTGCCACTTTGGTTTCCTCGAAAAAAATTCAATGTTTAATAACTGCTTTGACCTTAAAGCCGAGCTGGGAACGTGTCAACGATTCACGTCTTGAAGCGCTGCAAGCCAGGGATGGGCCATTTCGCCAACAGCGGAAATGGTAATGTTGCGATCCTGCTCACCCGTCGGAATGATTTCAATCCACACCCGATCATCGGGCATCGCGTCCGTCACGCGATCCGCCCACTCCACAATCACTACACTGTCGTGACGCACCAGTTCGTCAAAACCCAGGGCCTGTAACTCTGCGGCGCTTTGTAATCGATACGCGTCCAGATGGTACAACAACAATTTTCCTGGGTATTCATTGATCAATGTAAATGTCGGGCTGGTTACTTCGCGGTCGTCTGAAAAGCCATTGCCCGATGCGATTCCTTTGACCAGATGTGTTTTTCCGGCACCCAGCGGACCCGTGAGTCCGAGGGTCAATCCACCCGTCAGGGATTTTCCGATCGCCTGACCCAGTGCAAACGTATCTTCAACACCGTGAGAGGATCGTTGTATTTTTTGCTTGCTGATCATCAATGTACAAATCCTTTGGGGGTTATAGTTTCTTCCCCGCCATCGATAAGTTGCAGGGTATAACCGGATTCTACGATTTCGCCGATCGGATAAAGCGTAACCTCGACCGATTGAATCCACGAATCCTCCACGTCGTCCCCCACAGCCAGGAGTAGCTCAAAATCTTCTCCGTCGCACAATGCATGTTCGAGTGGGCTTCGGTGATCCTCCACCGCCAATTTTTTCGCGTCATCATGGATAATCATTTGCAGTAATTCTTCTTGTAACTTTGCACCCACGCCTGAAGCCTGGCATATCCGCCACAAATCCAGCGAGAGTCCATCGCTTATATCCATCATCGAATGAAGCTTGTCGCCGAATGATTTTGCTAATTGATAAGCTTCCTTCACCCGGGGAGTGAATGACATATGTCGAGAGTTGATGCTGCCACCGAGACGTCCGGTTACGAACAGTTTGTCACCGGGTTTTGCGCCGCTGCGAGTGACGGGCGTGATGTTTTCGTAGGGTTGTGCAACTACCGCAACATCAATGACCAAAGGATGTCCCCATTTTGTCGTGTCACCTCCCACCACACACACATCGAACCGGTTGGCGATTTCATACATCCCTTCATACAGACCTTTGACTGCATCCATTTCCATCAATCGGGGTAGCGCAAGCGAAACAGTAACCCCGAGCGGTTTGACCGCCATAGCGGCACAATCGCTCAACGCACAGGTGATTGCCTTTCGACCGATTTGTGCCGGCGTATGCGTAGACGAATTAAAGTGAACGCCGTCGAGTAACAAGTCGCTCGACATCAGCATCTGTGGAGATGGCCAATGTAGTAGAGCCATATCGTCGCCGATCCCTATTTTTACAGACCGGTGGTCTTGCTGAAATCGTTGAAGCCAATCATGGATAGTCAGTTCGTCCATCGTCATCACACGCCGATCCTATCATCATTCTGCATAAAAAACCAAAATGAACACGATTCATACCTATCGTTTCTGTTTGGCAAAATCGGTTCGCGCATATACCTGGAACCATAAAAAAAGCCCATGGTATGGTTTCCACGGGCTGATTGATTATAGATTTTGGACGGCGGTTGAATAAGTTTAGGCTTTGTATTGGCCTCGTCCGACTTTTTTGATGGCTGCGATTTCCGGCAGGGTATTGCTCACGAGCTTTGTCAAATCGGAAGCAAAAGATTTATAACCGGATGCTTGAACAGCCGTAGCAATTTGCTTGGGAGACATTGAGCCGGAAGATCTACGAACCACTTTGAGGATCGCCAGTTTGAGTGATCCTCCCGTATTTCGACTGGTGGATCCCGTCGGTCGGCCACGTCGTCTTTTGCCGCCGGCATGTAGAGCCCCCACGACTTTTTCTCGACGCCTGGCTCGGGTCATCGCAGCATTGATTCTACGATTGGCGGTGGAAGAACTGGGACGTCCACGACGTCTTGGTCCCGCAGATAATCCTGCACTGCTGCTCAAGGCATCCATCGCGGTATCGATGCTCTGAATTTCGGTATCCAAAGCATCGCGTTGGATGGTGAGTTGATCGCGGTAGTCATTCATTTCACGGATCATTTTGTCGATGCCGCTACCGTAACTTCCTACAGATGCCACGGTTGATTTTACAGCATTACGGCTACCGCGCGGACGTCCAGGCCCTCTCCTGGATTTTCGACCGACGGCTCTGCTGCCACCATGTGACGCCATGTGTCGGGCAAGATGTGCAGCCATACTAAACTTTCGGTCACATTTGGAACATTTAAATTTTTTCGCCATTAATTACTCCTCCTCGATTCGCAACAAACAGAACAGGCGGTGTAGAGATTTTCACATGAATTGTAAGTATAAGAAACATGACAAAATGAAAAACTCTTGTCGATAACCTCCTGAAATACCTTAATCCCTGTTATCGAGTTGAACATATAACCTTATCTTATATTGTTTGCAATCGGGCAAATCCCCTATGACTTGACACCAAGATGTAATGATAACAATTGACCAAAAGTTGTTGGGTATCGAATAAATTCCGATACACAAAACGATTTTCTCCCGGCGATACACTCCGTGATTTCTTAAAGAGTTAATTCATTGCCATGTTATCCGCGGGCACTTCATGTTGCAGATTAGACATTACAACCCCGTCCCCGGCTTTCATCCGAACGTGCTTAGTATTCGTTCGCGAGCAGAACATTCATTCAATAGTGCAATACGTTGCAACCATGAGGTTTGACAAGTATCGCTTGATTCTCAGACGTGAAAACAGGTGAAAATAGAGGTAAATGGTGGGGGGTTGTTTCAAAAGCCAATATCGAGACAATGGGGGTAATGGTATTGGGCAAGGTGACAGTGCTACTAATTTACATACGCGAAGGATAAAATAATGAGTACGATTTCAATCTGGGCAATGGCCGCCACGATCATTTTGGGTCAACAAGGTTCACAGCCCACGAGGATAGCGGTGGTGAACGTTCCCCAGGTTTCGGAAAAATATATAAAAACCTCCGACCTCGAAGGTCGATTCAATGCCATTCGTCTTGATCTGAATACCAAACGCGACACTCAGCATAAAAAGATTGAGCGAATTCAGCAATCTTTGCGCGAAGAACTCAAGCCCGGAACAGACGCCTTTATGGATCGACAAAAAGAATTAGCGATGGCCGAGGCTGAACTGCAATGGTTCGTTGATTCTGAATCGGTAAAAGTTGAACGAGGATTAGCTGAAGCGCTTCGTGAAATCTACAATGATATTCAAGTGGCAGTGCGCGAAGTAGCGGAAGACATGGGTGTCGACGTTGTTATATCAAGTGATAATTTACCAAATACAGCCCCCGAATCTTCCGCTCAGATGAGACAACAAATTATTCTTCAAAAAGTTGTATACTATAATCCAAAACTGGACATCACCAACGAAGTCGTCACGCGTTTGAATGCGAAGTACAGCGCACTGAAACGACAGGGCGGCGTCGGCTCTGCAAACCCTGTCGATCAACGCGACAAGCAAGCTTTCGCAATATCGAAACCGAAACCAAATCCCCAACTTGCGGTTAATCCATAAAACCGGTTTTACTGATGAGCCATCGTTACACATTACATCAGCTCGCTGACATCGTCGGAGGCTCTGTTCGAGATCACCGCGACGTAACCCTTACCGGTGTAGCGGATGTGGGCGAAGCGGGTCTGGAGGATGTCACTTGGGTTTCCGGCGAAAAATATGCCCGAAAAATTAAGACAAGTCATGCCGGAGCAGTATTGGTTAAATCCGATTTTGGCGAGACCCCTATGCCCGCGATCCTCTGCGAACATTTAGAATTGTCGGTCGCGAAGCTGTTGGGGGCATTTTTAGAACATGTTTCCAAGCCTGAACCCGGCATTCATTCCTCCGCCTGCATCCACCCGTCAGCCACCATCGGTGAGAACCCCTCGATCGGACCTCATGTCACCATTGACGCCGACGTAACGATTGGTGCGAACGCTGTGATTCATGCGGGTGTGTTTATCGGGCGTAGTGTAACTTTGGGTGGCGAGTGTCTTTTCTGGCCCAATGTGGTGATTCGTGATGGGTGCAAATTGGGTGATCGCGTCGTGATCCACCCCAACAGCGTCATCGGTTCGGACGGATTCGGCTACTATTTCGATCAGGGAAGCCACAATAAATATCCACATGCGGGCGGGGTGATGATCGGCGATGATGTCGAGATTGGTTCGTGTGCCTGTATTGACCGCGCCAAGTTCGGATTCACGGTTGTTGGTCGAGGTACCAAGATTGATAATCACGTCCATATCGCGCATAATGTGCACATTGGCGAGCACTGTGTGTTCGCGGGCCATACGGGGATTTCCGGAAGTGTTCGTATCGGCGATTACTGCTTTTTTGGTGGCCGCGCTGCTGTTCTTGATAATATCAACATCGGAAACCAGGTGAAGTTAGCGGGTGGACTGACGGTCGCGACCAAGGACATCCCGGATGGTATGATGATTTCCGGATTGCACGGGCGTGAACATCGCCAAGCCATGCGTGAGCAGGTTTCGTTGAAAAAGCTGCCGTCCATTGTTGAACAACTCCGGGAGTTGACCGAACGAGTTAAACAACTTGAAGCATCAAAACACCATCAACCGTGAAGTCGCATTTGAAGGGCGAGGCCTGTTTACCGGCGAACCCGTGTCCATGCGCATCAAACCGGGTGAACCCGACACCGGTGTGTTGTTTGTGCGCACGGATCAATCCCCCGTCATCAAAATACCCGCTCTCGTAAAAAATGTTTCTAAACAGGCAAGAAGAACCACGCTGCGCAATGGCACAGTCGCCATCGAAACCGTAGAGCACTGTCTCAGCGCGTGTGCGGGTTTGGGCCTGGATAATCTTCTGATTGAACTCAACGCCAAAGACGATGTGTGTGATGTTGGGTGGCAGCTCGT
>CBDTZI010000231.1:0-5901 GCA_965364865.1 uncultured bacterium
TGGAGGCATGCCGCACGGTCCGATCGTGATTTTTATACACATGGCCAGTGTGTGGGTGCCGTTTATTTCGGAGGGCAAGGAAGCGGTCGCGGACTACGATGAGATTCGTAAAGATGTGAAGCTTGGCATTGCCGAATGTGGTCGGCGGCTAAGCCTGCTTTTGAAGCGTAAGCGAAAGAAGGCGGCGTATACCAAACGGCGTGATGTGTTCACGCGGTATATTGATGAGGTGGTCAACGCGGCACGGGCGGTCACGGTTATCAACAAGGAAAGCTTTAAAAAGGATTTGATCGAGCTGTCAAAAAAATTCACCGCTCAGGCGGATATGGAATTTGATGATCACGGCAAGGTGATCAAAAAACAATTGCCGGGCAATGATATGGGGCTGGAGGATACGGTGGTGGTGGATCGCGAGGGTGATGTGCCCGATCCCACGACGTTGTTTGAAATGGATGAAACATCGAAAAGTAAAAAACCGAAAGCGAAAGTAAAGCCCAAGGCAAAGAAGAAAAAGAAACAAAAAAAATAAATATATTCGTACGTTCAAACCAGGTGTTATTATGCCGGGCGTTGAAAACCCTTTAGGTGTGGCAAAAAATAATAAACTTTATCAAGGAGTATAACATGAACCAGCTCACTTTTGTTGAATTGATCATAGCTATCGTGACCTTGCCATTTGCGATTATTAATTTTTTCACATCGGAGGTGTTGGGATTTATTTTTTTCGACCCGTTCAATCTCGGCGCCTCCGCCCTGATCCTGTAATGATCGGTTGTTAAACTCCGCGGGAGCGACAGGTTTTACCCCGCGGCGCGAGCCGTGGGATTGAGGATGATTGCAATAATACCAAAGCCCCGTCAGGGGCGGCATGAATAATACGAAAGTTGTTTGACGTCTAAAAATATAAAGAGTTAATCATGGCGAAAAAAGTAAAACGAAAAGCGAAAACAGGTAAGGCCGCGAAGGGGACGGCGGCAAAGGCGAAAACAAAGTCGGCTCCGCAACCGAAATCAATGGCTAAATCAAAAACTGCGGGCGGAAAATCGAACGGTAAGCCGCGCGGTAAAAAACACGCTGCGACCGGATTGAAGATCGAAGACCTGGCCAGGTCCATCGTGGCCATGGCTCAGAAAATGAAAGACCCAGCCATTGAAATCCCCATCCGTTCGCTCTCCAACATCGACTACAACGAAAAAACGCGCCACGTCGAAATGGGATCCAACAAACAATCGCGAAACTTTTTCAATTACGGCCAATCCAAACGATTTATGCAGACGTTGCTGGTCGCGTCCAAATGCAAAGAGCTGATCGACATCGGTAAGACCGCCAGCATTCGTCAAATCTATTACATGAGCAAGCACTCCATCAAAGGAACTTCCGAAAAAACCTTTGACGACCAGGCCGAGTCTGATCCGATTATCGAAGATCTCGAAGTCGCGATTAATTCGTTGCGCGAAGAGTTGCACGTTTTCGCGAGCAATCGCGGTAACCTGGCGGGGCCGATCGTACTGGTGGATGATGGCAGCACACTGGACTGTGCAGCCATGGGTAGTGCCGGGTATGCGGTGCCCAGTATTTGCGAAGAGAGTGTGATACAGTTCAAAAAGTGCAGCGCCAAGTTTATTCTGCACGTCGAAAAAGATACCGTGTGGCGGCGTTTTCACGAGGACCGCTTCTGGGAGAAAAACAACTGCATCGTTTCGCATGGCGGTGGTCAGCCCGCACGCGGTATGCGCCGATTGCTTCGACGGATGCACGAGGAGTTGAAATTGCCCGTCTTTGTGTTGCTCGATAACGATCCGTGGGGATATTACATTTACTCCGTTATTAAGCATGGCTCGATTAACTTAGCCTATGAATCGAAGCGGATGGCCATCCCCGACGCAAAGTTTATCGGCGTGTCGAGTTTTGATTACGAGCGTTGCGGCATGAGCGACGACGTGAAGATCGAGCTGGACGATTCGGACATCAAGCGAGCCAAGCAGATCGCCAACTACAAATGGTTTATGAAGAAAAAACCGTGGCAAAAAGAAATCAAGAAGATGATGAAAAACGGGTTCAAGATGGAGGTCGAAGCCATGATCTCCAAAGACTTGTCGTACCTGTGTGACGAATATGTACCCATGAAACTTAAAGACAAAAAGCAGTGGCTGGATTGAGGTTGGGCAGGGACCTGCAACCAATAAATACTCAAATACATACAGTGGAATATTATTGACTTCCTGTAAAAGAGATTTGCATTATGGAAAAATCTCTTAAATCGATTGTTTCAGATAAATCAGAATCGAACTTTTCGAGGCAAGAAGCAAAAGGTGGAGAATTGCCAGGTCCGGATTGAACCAGGCAGATATTGAAAATCTCATAGTCGGCGTTGTCGACATCACGATCAAGATCAAAGTCGCCGAAGATGTCACAGTCGTCAGGGATTCCATCTGAATTGGAATCAAGATCACATTCATCTGGAATACCATTGAGGTTACAATCGGGACTTACTTCAGTTGCAAGATCGCAAATGTCTTGAGTGTTGTTGTCGTTACAGTCATCTTGCGCCTCGCATTCATCCGGTATCAAATTGTTATTGCAATCTTCGCTTGCCAGCTGTTCGATTTCACACACGTCAAGCGTTTCATTATCGTTGCAATCTGTCGTGATCACGGGCGATTCATCCAACACCCAGGTCGGATCACGGACATCCCCCTCAGGATTATCAAGTACACCCATCATGCCATGATGAAAATAAGAAGAGGAATCATACACAACTTGACCCTCTCCCGCTTCCATTTTCCAATACCCAACCAGTCCCTTGGCTGCCCCGTCGATGTTTTTATGCATAAATTGGTTAATCGATTCGTGGGTGCGGGCAACTTCCCAGATGCGTACTTCATCAATTTGACCGTCAAAGCCTTCGTTACCATCAGAAGAATTTCCAAAATATAAATCGGAATCAGAGTACCGTAATGCTCCAACAGCAGGTTTGCTGTCTTTCAGTTGACCGTTTACATAGATTTGGCACAGGTTTTTCGACGCTGAATACACGCCCGCAATATGGATCCATTGACCAAAGTATGTAGAAAGGGGCGTAGGATCGGTAGCACGACAACCGCCATCGGTAGCGCTATCAATTCGCAGCTCTAATTTTGGGCTACCAGATTGTCTAACCGATAAAATATAACCAGATGCAAAAGGAGCTGTAGAGCGTACGATTCGACTGTTGGATGATCCGGAAGAATCCATTCGTACCCACGTCTCGATCGTAAGTTCGTCTGTAGGCTCTAAGTGTTGAGCGCGCGGTATGCGCAGCCAGTCATCCGCGCCGTCGAAATCCAATACATAATTTTGTAACGATATTTCACACGAATCAGGTATGGTATTGTTATTGCAATCGTTCGCACCTGCGAGAAAATCGCAGGTATCGGTAATACCATCTTCGTTACAATCAGGTTCACAATCATCAGGAATTTGATTATGGTCGCAATCATTATTCGTCAGCTCGCAAACATCGGCAACAAGATTATCATTACAGTCAGTCGCATCATTGATTTGAAACTGGATTACAAAATTTCCACCTGCTATTTCATCACCCGTAGGCAAAGGTGAAAGTAAGCCACCGGTTCCGGGATATTCTCCATCTAATGATGTACCCGCTACGTTTTTGATTTGATCGATCAGAGTTAATAAATACATGTCGGTGGGTAGTGGCGATGAAAATAATATTTGGATTACACGATCAATCGGGTTATAGGAAACATCTTTGAGTGTGATGAGATTGTCATTTCCGTTGTCAAATAGACCGTCACCACCACTACCAATCAGCTGAATGTTATCTGATATAACCGTGGATGGATTCAATTCGTCATCCAGCTCAAATGAGAATGCAGAAACAGCGAAGAGAGTATCGCATTCTATTGGGCTTGGTAGCATGCCAACGATTTTTGGAGCAGTAGTGTCGATGGTAAATTCGCTGATGAGAATACCGCCGGGGTTGGAATCGTTATCGATATCAATCAATGCCAGCCCTGTATCTCTGATAGGCAGTTTGGCTAATTCAATCATGGGGGCGTCAGAAGGGACGCGTGTGGCTGTTCCGCGTGTTCCATCGTAACTGTTTGAGGATTCATCAATAAGAATATCACCATCTTGTCGATCTAAGGGATGATATAAGACCAGCCCAGATTCGCTACCGGATAATGGCGTGTGCATCGTTGCTTTGAGTTGAGATTCCGACCTCGCGATATTCCATACACGCAATTCATCTACAGCAGCGTCGATATAATCGTCTGCGCCAGCCCACCTACTGTATCCACATATGGCCAATTCAATATGATCTGCTATATCAATTGGGCGAAAAGTTTCAGATGTTGAAGCTTCGAGTTGACCATTGATATAAATTTTAAGTCCCTCAGTGGAAGAAACACCGGCGAGGTGAACCCATTCATCCAATGGCAATACATCTAACGCTTCTGCATTGTCATTTGATCCATCAACTCTTAGGAATCCGAAAAGTAAGTCGGAAGCACGATGCATTAACCAGAACCCGGGTACCCATCGATCGTTTTGTCCGACATCAAAAATTGCTCCCCATGAATGACTTCCACCTGTAGGTAATTGATGCCATTGTGTCCAGGCTTCCAATGTAAATTCATCGCCCAGTGTTTTGAATGGTTCAATCGAATAAAAGGATTTGCCGCGGTTAAAATCAAGACAGTATCCGGGTCCAGATCGATCGCTTTCCATGCTATAGGCGACAATGGCATACTGACCATTTAACAATGGATCATTGGCATGAAATCGAATTGTGGTATCTTTGTCTGTCACTGAAATAGGTCCGATAGCGATTTGTGTGTCATCGGGTCCGGGGGTTAATGAATCATCACCGAGTCGATATAGACGTACAGAATCAGAAGTTGCGGTCGACGGATCGATGGGCGCAGAAAATTGAATCATGATTTCTGGATCATTCGTAGCGATGTTTTCTTTGTGCCCGGGCGTTACAGAAGTTAACTGAACTTCGGCTATCAGGGTATTTGTAGAAATCAACAAACCGATTAATGTGAGTGGAATGATTGATTTGTAGAACCGAAGGGTAAACATTTCAAATCCTCTGAAGTATGTATGGCATTCTAATGAGTGGATAGCAGTAATTCAAGGATAATAGTAGTTTTTCACTATTTTATTATATCGGAAGCCCTCATTATTGGGCCTTAGGCAGGGATTGGATCAAGCTTTGTGGATTCGAGATACTTTTCGTGAATCGGCGGGAATGAGATGTTGCGTTCGCTCAACGGCGACGTCCGATCCCGGCATTCGTTCGAGGGTCTGGCCAACCGAACGCCTCACAAATCACGTCAAAAATATAAGTATTATCTACCGTTCCATGCACGCGCTGGGCACCGGGCCCAATGGCATAAATCGCGACATCTTCCGCGCCGTGCGTTTCCCACGCTCGTGGAACAGCTGAGGTTTGCAAATAGTTGGGATCGTTAGGCCCCGCTGGCACAACACCATTAAAGCCAGCTGTGCGATCTGTGCGAGGATCAATTTGCAACCCATTGCGAAACCCAGGTCCGTTGAGATAACCGACAGCGGTATAAGGCATCCCCTTCTGGTCTTTTTTGACATGAATCGCTCCCGCGCGGTAGTCAAGGTCATAGACCACGTCGAGAATGCCATGGTGGGGACGCTCAGCGAATCCTTCGGGTACACTTTTGGGTTTGTATTGTAACATTTCGGAATGTGCCATTGTATAACCACCCATAGCAAACACATGACTATGGTCGGCGGTGACGATGATCAATGTTTCGTCAAGATTCACTTTGTTCAGCGCCACTTCGATGGCTCGATTCAGTTCGACGGTTTCAGAGAGTGCACGAAACGCGTTACAATCGTGATGGGCGTGATCAA
>CBDTZI010000232.1:0-5899 GCA_965364865.1 uncultured bacterium
GCATCATGTGATCCGGTGAATGGTTGCGTGCAAACGCCCATTGCCTGCGATCCTATTGATGCATGTAATACCGCATCATGTGATCCGGTGTTCGGTTGCGAGCAAACTCCGATAGCATGTGATCCGATTGATGCATGCCATACCGCATCATGTGATCCGCTGAACGGTTGTAGTCAAACTACGATCGACTGCGATCCTATCGACGCTTGTCATACAGCTTTATGCGATCCGGTAACGGGTTTTTGTGATCAAACAGAAATTCCATGTGATGCACAAGATGCGTGTCATACAGCTTCATGCGATCCGGTAACGGGTGAATGCGTTCAGACGCCGCTCGCTTGCGATCCATGCACTACCTGTGATTTGACAACAGGAACTTGCGTTCCTGATTGTGGCAATGGTGTTTGTCAATCTGAGTGTGGCGAGAACTGCAGTACATGTCCCGGCGATTGTCCGTTAACATGTGATGATGGTATCGCTTGTACAAATCCCACATGTAATCCTACCGACCCCAATGCGGATGCAAACGGATGCGTGAGCGTGGCCAATGACAACAAGTGTGGTGATGGAATCGCGTGTACGGCGGATGCCTGCGATCCCAATAATCTTGACGCCGATCTCGATGGCTGTGTTTACAGTTGTCCCGCTCTGTCGCTTAATTGTCCTGCAGATCTGACGTTTGAATGCACCGAGACAGGAGATTTTGGCACCACTACGCCAAGTGGAGGTTGTGGAACAGTCACCATTCAGGATCCGGTTGTGAGCGAGGATGCAGGATGTGGTAATACGAAGACGATTTTACGGGGATTCAGCGCGATTGACGAATGTGGTAGTGAAGCTTCTTGCGTGCAGACGATCGAGTTCGTCGACACGACTCCGCCAACCTGTCCCTCCGATTTAATCGTCGAGTGCGATGAGTCAGTTCCGCCGCCCAGTTCTACAGACGATTGTGGCACCGTTACGATAACCAACATTGTGGAAAACTCTGTACCCGGTGAGTGCGCCAATGAAGAGCAGATCACTCGTACATTTACCGCGACAAACGAATGCGGCGTTAGTGCGCAATGTGAACAAATCATTGATGTTGTTGATACCACACCACCTGTGGTCATCTGCCCAGCAGATCTTACGGTTGAGTGTAATGAAGTCGGCGATTTTGGTGAACCGATCGTTTCTGATAATTGTGAAGTAAATCCTATAGTCACAGTCGTCGTTACAGAGATTCCTGAAGATTGTCTGGCTGATCAACCGGTGCAAACAGTCGCGGGTATATCACCGCCTCCCAAGCTTAAGCTCCAACGTGATTACACGGTATCAGACGGTGCCGCACTACAAGGCACCGTTGCGGGCGGCGATCCATTGGCATGTGGCAATGAAGCGACGTGTACTCAGATCGTTACGATCATAGATACCATTCCACCAATCATTCTCTCCTGCCCGGGGACGACCTCGATAGCGTGTGGCGGATCGTTCGAGTTCACGATTCCCACCAGCGATGGTGTATGCGCAGGTGATCTGGCAATTAATTGTACATTTTCGGCATCAAACCCAAATGCGTTCACGGCAACTGAACTACCTGGCGGCGGGTACCGTGTCACCGCTAACGACACAACGTCGGTTTCTGTGTTATGTACATCAACCGACGAATGCGCCAATGAGAGTGTTGCCTGTCAGTTCCAGGTCAATTCAACTTGCCCGCGTTGCGGCGATGGCATTGTGAATCAACCTAATGAAGAATGCGATTCCGGTGGTATTGCCACGTCCACTTGTGATCCGAACTGTACACGTCCAGTGTGTGGTGACAATTACGTGAACAGGCCCGCTGGTGAGGAATGTGATCCGCCCAGTAACGTATGCAGCGAAGATTGCCAGGCCATTGAAGTCCCCGCGGTCTCAACTTGGGGAATGGTCGTGCTTGTGCTGCTGATGTTAATCGCAATCAATCTTCAATTTCGACATTTGGTGTTATTCCGTAGATAACTCGAACGGTTGATTTTGAAATCGATTCTGGAGAGCCTATTTAATCGCGGCGTTACTGTCCAGTTCTGGTGGTGTAAAACACATGGCCAGTAGAGGAATGATTCGTGGTTGCTATTGTCTGCATTTTATGTTGATGGCACAGATCATTTTCTCTCCCAAGGCATTTTTTCCGGACTCGACTTAACTACATTTCAGAGGTGATCCCTTTGCCAACGTCGTACACCAAGGCACTCCATGTACAACTTCCGCGATGAAGTTGACATACTGCTACATAGACAATCTGTGAAGGAGACTGTTGATTAGACGGAAAATCCGCGCTCGATTAAATCTTGAATGTCGATGAGGCCGACAAGCTTGTGGTCTGCATCCACCACGGGGAGTTCGTCGATGGCGTGTTTTTTCATCAGCTGCATCGCTTCGGTGACTCGATCAACGCTTTTGATACACTTTGGAGACGTGGTCATCACATCTTGGATTGGACAATCCATCGTCCGGTCGGGAGATTTAAACATGCGGAAAAAATCGCCTTGCGTAATGAAGCCGACCAGTTTGTTTGAGGAATCGACAATGGCAGCCGCACCGGATCGTTTGGGTGCGTTGATCATCGCTTCGTAACACTCACCCAGCGTTGAAGAATCAGTTACGGTGGGACAATCCTTGCCCTGTCGCATGACTTCGTGTGACCTCATCAAAAAACGGCCAAGGGCACCGCCGGGGTGATAGCTTGCATATTGTTCAGGATGTACGGCTTTGAGTTCCATCACAGTAAGTGCTAGAGCGTCCCCGATCGCCAGCATGGAAACCGTGGATGCGCTGGGCGCCAGCCCCAACGGACAGGCTTCTGCGGTTTGGCCAATATCTAATACCATATCTGACAATGAGGCGGCTTGAGAATCCATACGGGCTGTCAGTAAGATGACTTTACAGCCGAGTTGTTTAATGCGCGGTAATAATTCGACAAGCTCGGAAGATCCACTTTTACTGAGTGCGATGATGATATCATCACCATGAATCATGCCCAGGTCGCCATGCAGGGCTTCAACCGGGTGTAGATAGTAGGAGAGTGTGCCGGTGCTGGCGAGGGTCGCCTGGATTTTCTGTCCGATCAGTCCCGCTTTTCCCATCCCGGTCACACACACTCGTCCCGTACACCGTTCGATCGCCTGTACCGCCTCGACAAAAGAATCGGTCATTCGTTCCATCGCATCGTGGATGGCGTCTGCCTCCACCTGAAGAACCTCGCGACCTCGTTGCAGGATGAACTCTTGACTATCTTTTTGTGATGACCCCATAGCAGAACCCGTTTTTTCATTGCTTTGTGTGATTTTCATAGCCTTTTACATTATCGTCTTATCAGAATAGGAATCAACAGTTTCGTTTGCGAAAAGGGGAACGGGCAGTTACGGCGATGAAGTGGACGATTTTCCCCGTCTGATATCCTTGCCGTCGATGCCCGACTTGATCAGTTCAGCCATTTTGTTCGTAAACAAGGGTTCCTGGGTATCGGGTGTTGCGATCATTCGTAGTGTTGCGTCCTGGTGTGCCGCCTTCAGGCGACGAAACTGTGCCACAACCTCGACCACTGAAGATCGATCCCCATTGATCTGAAGATGACCATCGTCATGTATGACCACGTCCAGTTGATGGGGGGTATCTTTTTGGGTGCTGAATAAAATAGTGCATGGCGTATTGATCGGCGGAATGGCCTCGGTATTTGCTCGAAGCCAGAGCATTTCATTGTCTGCGCTATGTAACGCATCCAAAGAGATCACGGCAGATTCAAAATCCACTACACTGATGATGGTGCCTTCGATGTCAGCCATGAATCGACCGCTGGGCAAGTTTTTGGATCCCGCAAAAACCCATTTCAACGATGGCGGTTTTTTTTTCTTGTTGGTATCCAACAACCAATGTTTCGCCTCCACCGTGTATTCGATTTGGTCGTTGTGGTACCGCAGTAAAATTTCAAGTTCGTCGCCGGTAGGGGGGATCCATCGATCCTGTTTGATATCATAACGCATCGGCGAGCCGGGCTGAGCACCAATTAAACCCAACGCTTGAAAAATGTGGAGGGGTTTAGCGGTGACCACCAGAATACTTTCATGCTCACGCGTTTGGGGACTACAGGCTAATAACTCCAGAGACCCTTTACGCAATACAATTTTCGCATCTACTTCCACGGTGCGATGAGTCCAGTCAATTCGTACGCCGGGTGCAAATTTTTTGATATTGGGTTGCGGGGATTGAGAAAAGCCATGGGTGTAAATGGTAGTCATGAATATCAATAAAAGAGATAGGGAGAGTCTATGTTGATGGGACGACTTCTGAGTGGGCTTATGTTTCTCGATCGATAAAATCGGGTAGCGGGTTGCCGTAGTACGTGAGCTATTCATGGTCACACCCCGCAACGACCACCGCACGGATGCGCCCGGTGGTGTTTCATCTGATCGTGTTCTACGTTCAACTTGCCGACGGATAAGTTTTTATTTTCGGCCAAACGATGGAAAGGCAATTTCTTCCTGTTCCGATTGAATAAAGATTTTTGGTTTGATAAGCATGAGCAGCGTTTGTTCATCCTTAACCATTGAGCGTGAGGAGTAAGCTCGTTTGAGGATCGGGATTTTGGAAAGAATCGGTACGCCGGCTTCCACTTCCGTTTCAGAAGCCAGCTTTTGCCCACCAATAAGCAGGGTGCCGCCATCAGGAACAGATACCGTCGTCTGGACGCGCTGACTGGAGAGGGTGGGAACCTGAATAAAGGCAGCAAGAGCAGTGCCTCCGCCAAATCCGCCGCCCGCGCCACCACCACTGAACGGAATTGTTTGAAGATCCAACAGTCGGGTAATTCCAGGACGCAAGGTCATGGTGACGTATCGTTTATCCGCGGATACGGCTGCGGTCACGTCTAACACCGCCCCCGAGTCAATCGTTCCCGTAACGGGTGCTTGAGCCACGGCACCCGCGGCGACGACCGGGTTGAGCGTGCTGACAAAGTTTTGTTGGACCGTGACAGCTACCCATGAACGCTGGCCGTTAAAAAGTACCAGACGCGGTGCGGTCAAAATAGTCGTACGCGAATCCGCCTGCGTAGCACGAATTAAGAAGTCGACCTGGATATTATCCAGGAAACTACCAAAGATGCTTAATGCTGGTGCCAACGCTTGTCCCGCGAAACTACCGGGCACGTCACTACCTAAGTTGGAGGGGTCTGTGATCGCCAACAAATTTGCTGCGATGGGTATCGGAGTACCTTGGCTGCCACCCCCGCCGCCTCTTTGAGGAATCAGGAATGGATTAGTGAACGGTTGTGCGACGGCCGCTTGTCCCGCAAGGGCAGTGCCGATCGCTGGCGTGTTAGGCTGAAATCCCAATCGAGAAAAAGTACGAGGCAGTAAGAGTGGTGCACCCGTGACAGGGTCTGTCACTGCGCCACCGCCACCGGGGATGTAATCAAATCCAGCGTTACCGCTGTTGAGAACCACATCAATGTCAATTCCCAACTCTTCGAGGTAATGGCTGGATACCGTAACAAATTTCGCTTCCACCGCGACTTGGACCGCTCGTTGCTCTCGCAATGTGCCCAGGAGATTTCCAATCCCTCTTTGATTGGCCGAGTTCTGTGTCACGACGAGCTGGCCGTTGATTTCCTTGATGGTGCCGACCGAACCGCCACGGTCGATCCAGCTGTTCGGATCAACAGTGGCCTGAATCAGGTCGATGATTTTCAGAACACGATTAAGGCGTTGTGGGTTCTCCGTGGTCTCTTCGTCATCGTCATCCCGGCGATTCCAGGGTTTATCCATGAGTCTGGTTGCCATGGACATTGCACGCTGATTGGCTTGATTTAGATCGCGCATCGGAGCATCATCAAAAATGGGGATTTCCATCAGCAAATCGTTGATGTCGTATACCGCTGAAT
>CBDTZI010000233.1:0-5876 GCA_965364865.1 uncultured bacterium
GTTCCCCGCCTGCTCGATCTGACGATACATAAAATCTTTCATGTGCGAGCCAGCGATATCCATGGCCTCTCGCTGACCCATCTGATTGTTCATGTAAGGTTCCACCACCTCCGCCTGAACTTTATGCCACGTCGGAGCCATCACCAGCATGGTAATAAACAATGAAACCGCCAATAAAACCTGACCGGGTGGAAGTTGGGGCGTACCGACAGCTTGTCGAAGCAGGGCTAACACAATAATGACGCGCGGGAAAGCGGTCGTCATCACCATGATCGAAGGCACCAGCGTCAACACGGTCATTAAGACTAAAATTTGCAACGTTGAACTGACCCCTTTTGGATCTTCAGCTGCGGGTAAGATTTTACTGAGATCGGGGATGTTAAAATAATTGGTGGTAGCTGGGGAGCTGGAAGTCGGCGCGGATTGTGCTTCAGCACGATTGACCCCGACGACCATAATGAATAGAGCAAGTAGAAGTGTGCAAAAACTTCGATGAGCGCAGAAAAGGTGCACGAACCATTCATGCGGAATGGTCGGGCGGCGATGATCACCAGGGGGTTGCGTCGATGCACAACCCTTCGACGAGCTTCCATGCTCGAATTTCATGCGCTACTCCAATGCGCTTACGACTCGGGCTGCATCCATGCAGCCTGTTTATGTTTCATTCTATGACCGCGTCATTTATGAAGATCGACGTTGTAACGAACGCAACTTGTTTTTTAGTTCACTTAACGCCGGCGTTTTCAACCAACCCGTTCGACGTTCCTGATGCGGGTCGGCACCGGGCAGCGTTTCCATCATCGGATCCACCGCAGGTTCAACATACCCCTCAGTCTCTCGGGATAAAACGTTTTCAAATCCGGTGGCGTGGGGCGATTGCGTCAATCCCACACGGGTGGTCAACTCTGCAATTTCTTCGGGGTTGGTGACTTCACAAAGCGTGGTCATCTGTTCGCCGGAAATCCCCACCAGTACGAACCGCCGACCAATTTGAATTAAAGCCGCCTGATGTTTGGGTGTAATGGCAGAACGGGCGACCACATTGATCGCGCGACTATCGGCTACACGTATCGACGGTACCCACTTTCTCGCCATGAAATAAAGCCCCACCATCAGACACAACACAATACTCAACGCACCGATCCCGGTACGATACCAGGGAACGGAGGCAGATTGATCTTGCGTCTGTTTCCCTGCGACTCCGGTCAATCGTCTCGGCAATCTTTTTACCGAGGCATGCTCATCTTGTACCTGCATGGCCAAATCGGTGTCGGTGGTTGATTGTTCGATCTGATTGCGTGAAGGAATTTTTGGACTGTTGAGCGAGGTCGCCACCGGCGACTGATCGGCTACCTGCGCGACCGGCTGAGTTTTCACCGCATCGGATTGAATCGAGAATCCTTGATTTGAAATCGTATCATTCCGCTGCACATTTACGGATTTCGACTCAGACGACTGAGCCAACACCGTTTGCGATACAAAAATCACACACAGTGCTAACACTCCGCCATACCCCAATCGGGTACGATGTAACCCGTTTTTCTGGTTTTTCTGCACAACAACAGACGTTAGCGATTTCATCTTGTTTCCCATCAATTTATAACTCGGTGTGGATCATGTGATAGTACGTCATTGATCCGAACACAAAAACTATCGTTCAAAACCAGCACTTCACCTCTGGCCACCAGACGATCGTTAACGTACACGTCCACCGGATCACCCGCAAGCTTGTCGAGTTCGACCACGCTGCCCTCGTCCAGGCCGAGTACTTCTTCCACCAGCATACGTGTGCGACCCAGCTCGATTTTTACTTGAAGGTTTACATCGTTGAGCATGGTGACACGTTTGGGATCGACCTGCGTTGATCCGATTCCGCCCAGATCAGGCAAATCCAGTGGTGTAGCGCCTGCGGGAGGAGGAGCGGGTGTGGGTGCAGGAGCCGAAGCGGCGGCTGATTTATCTTCATCCATCGCAGCCTGCATCGCCGCAGCGGCTTCATCAAAAGGACGACCCATCGTGTCGAGTTTGGGTTCGGTGGATTCTTCAATGGCTTCCGCCGCTGCAGTGGAATCAGATTCTGCAGTCTTACCGTCACCCGCTGAAGCATTCATCAAGGCGTCAATATCTTCCTGATTGATTCCTGCGCTGTCGGATGTTGTTTCTTGCGCTGTAGGCGCAGATTCTGCGCTCTCCTCCGCATCACCGCCACCTGACATTAAGGCGTCTATCTCGTCCTGGCTAAACGCCGGTCCGTCGGAATCGGATGAAGAATCCTGAGCTGGATTGTCTTTGGGGTTCGGGTCGTCTCCCACATCTTTTCTCCTGACCAAACCTATCCATAACCAGGTCGGTTCACCCCGTTATTATCGGAGAAAAGATTCAGGAGACGTCAATCAAACACCGGGACCTGATTGAAGAACTTGAGGAAGAAGAATATCTTTGATGAGTTCGTCGTCACCGAATACACGCCCGATTTCATATTTGAGACGACGCTTGATCGTTTCCAGACCTGGTTCGTTGAGGTGTTTGGGCTCGGCACTGCGTATAACAATGTTGACACCGTCTTCCAGACGCGCCTTTTTTGCCTCTACCAGCTCTGTTGCGCGGGTCTGATCCTCCGCCGATACCAGCCCTGATACCCTGATATGAAATGTGATGAGTTTTCCGCCCATTCGATTGCTGGGACGACATTCAACCAACTCGACTTCGGCCATTTTGTCTCCGCCGAAGGCATCCAGACCCAAATCGCCCGAATTGGCCAGAGATTCTGCCGGAGCCGGGCTGACCGATTTGACCAGAAAGAAAATCGCGACACCTTCTCCGACCATCAATAAGGAAATAATCAGAATCGGTACGAGTTTACCATTTTTCTTCGGTGCCATCGTCGCTTCGATGGATTGTACATCCTGACCTTCATCAGCCATTACGGAGACTCCTTCAATTCGTCTGTCAGGGTTGACCCTGCGTAGTCCTCAATTAAGTCTTCCGTGACCAAAATTTCAACGCGGCGATTTAAGGCACGCCGATCTTCCGTATAGACCTGTCTGACCAGAGGCTCGGTGTCACCAGCTGCGACCAGCAGCATCCGAACGCGCCGCACCCCGTTGCGTTCCAATTCGTTGGCAACCTCGTTGGCACGAGCAAAAGACAAACCCCGAACATTCTCATAAAGCGAATCATTGGGCAACGGCTCTTTGGTGGCATGTCCGCGAATCAAAATTTTCGTATTGTAGCCTCGCAGCAGCTTGGCCGTCCTGGTAATCAAATCACGACCTTCCGGCATTAACGAAGCACTAAAACGCTCAAACGTAATTCGACCCCCGACCACCACTTCCAATCCATCGCGTACATTGGTTACCCGAAAATTTCGTCCGTGAATTCCCTCTTCGTGCGAATCCCCCTTGTGTTGAATATGGACCGGGGCCTCCATCTCAATCAGCCGGGCAATAATCGCGTTGGTGGGTACGTTTTCCATCGGAACCGAACCCACCGCACCTTGATAACCACCAAACGCCGCCCGCAAAGACTCCATCACCTGTTGAAATCGCTCATCGTGCTTGATCTCGCTCATCGAGACCAAAATCACAAAAAAGCACAGCAACAACGTCATGGCGTCACCGTAGGTAACCATCCATTCCGGTGCGCCGGCTGGGGGATCCGTTCTTTTTTTCTTCGCCATATCTCTTGCATTTACACTTGCATTTGCGTGACTACATCAAGCCGCCGCCCCTTCCCCACTCCCGCGTAACTTATTGGGTAGGAAGGTTTTCAGCTTTTGCTCGACAATTCTTGGATTATCACCGCATTGAATTGACATCACACCCTTGATCACAATCATCTTCAGAAGCATTTCTTCTCGGCTTCGCAGTCCAAGTTTATCTGCCATCGGCAGCGCAAACAGGTTCGCCACCAACGCGCCGTAAAATGTGGTAATCAAAGCGACCGACATAGCCGGGCCAATTGAGGAGGGATCGGCCATGTTCCCCAACATAATCACCAGACCGATCAGGGTACCAATCATACCGAACGCCGGTGCGTAGCGACCAATCGAATCGAAAATCGCTTTCCCGTCGGCGTGCCGCGACTCGATGGTTTCCATGTCATTCACCATCACGCTCTCAATTAAGTCCGGATCGGTTCCGTCCACAGCCATCTGTATACCCGAAACCAAAAATGGATCTTTAATGTCGCTGGTCACATTTTCCAACGCCAGAATTCCATCTCGCCGTGCGACCTCAGCAAATCGAACCATATCCGCGATCAGCTCTCTGGGGTCACGCGTCTTCGAGAAAAAACAATTTTTTGCAACCTTCATCGCACCAATAATACTTTTGATGGGAAAGGCAATCAGAACCGCACTAAACGCACCGCCCAATACGATGGCCACGGAACCTACATCAATAAACGCGCCCAGGTTGGTCTTGCCCATAATCGCCCAGAGCAGGAGCGACACGCCTGTGACCAAACCGATGAGTGTTGCGAAATCCATATCTTTCAATCCACATCAACCATGTACGGCACGAAAAATTGTACAAAATTCGTTGCGCGCACATCAGCTGTATTATATTATTGGCTATCGACCGGTTATCGCACAGTCGTTAGACAAGACAGCCATCACTTGAGGACATTCGCTGTGCAATACAAACTGCCGATAATCCTATGACTTTTGGGGTTACCGTGAGTGATAAAACTCACCCAGATGATCCGATAACAAACGGTCCTCATTCAAACCACGCTGAACCCATGAACCTGTCGCTGATAGTCGATCGCACGCCGAACCACATCATCCACAGAATCCTTTACGATCAGCGTGTCTCCGTTGATCAACGTAATAATGGTATCCGGTGTTGATTCGATCATTTTGATCAGATCCGCGTTCACCACGACCACCCGATTGTCCAATCTGTTTACCGTAATCATGCTGGTTCCATTTCATTCATCACATCATCAACCCGAAAAAACGAAAAACCGATTTCTATCTTGCGAGCAGTAACAATTCCTGTAACAAATCATCTGCTACACGAACCACCCGGGAAGCGGACGACACTCCGGTGGAAAAAGTAATCAAGTTGATAAATTCACGAGCGATTTCGACGTTACTCTGTTCCAGGGCGCCAGAGATAATGAAACCCGCTCGACCCTCCAAAGGGGCTGCGATGGTCGGGCCGCCGGCATCGGGTCCGACTAAAAAAGTGTTGTCACTGGAAGCGACCAATCCTTCATTGTTGACAAACGTCGCCAGCGAAATCTGTCCCAGCACTTCTTCCTGCTGATTGGAAAACAATCCCACGACCCGCCCGCTGTCTTCGATGCGATACCCCTGCATCACGCCGGTGGGCGCACCGTTTTGAGAAGACAATTTCAATTCGGATACCCCACCCGTACTGGTCAAACCGGTCAGGTCGGAAAAATCCAGAGAGAAGTTAATAGGTGTCACCGATCCGACACCCGCACGATCGATTGTAATGTTGTTTCCATCGGATGTAACATATTGGCCGTTGGGATCGAACGTGATCGTACCGGTACCCAATACCGGTGATAGATCACTGTCTTCAACGGACTCCGCGTAAAACCGCCAAACGGTTCCGGTTTCGGATTTGGATTCCATTGCCAAACGCAAACGCACTTCTACAAGATTTCCCACCGAATCAAACACACCAAAACTGGTCGTCACGCCTTCTCCGGTTGCGTTATCGTTGAGCGCAAAAGTAAACGGAGCGGTAATCGCACCGGTCGTATTGATAATGGATGCGGCATCCAGTTGCACCGCATTGATCTCTCCGCGGTTGGAGGCAATCACCATTCTTCCTTCCGTAATACTGCCCGTTCCGTCGGATATCGTAATCCCCGCAGAGGTGCCCAGTGCAGCATCCGTA
>CBDTZI010000234.1:0-5869 GCA_965364865.1 uncultured bacterium
ACCGGTGACCATCGTAGCCGAACTTAACGAAATGGTGACGCGAGAGCTGGATTACATCAACGAAGCTTCCACAACCAGCCATTTTTATGACGCTTTTGAAAACGATCCCGACTTATGTATCCCCAAAGTAAACTGGGAGTTCAGCGGAACAAGCGTCTTAACACTCGAAACCATTCAAGGCACCAACCTTAACAAAATCCTCGGCCGAGAACCCCCAAACGATCATGCGATCAATCCACCGATGGTAGCGCGCCGGTTGGCGAATTGTTACCTCAAACAAATTTTTGACATGGGTTTATTTCACGCCGACCCCCACCCGGGAAATATCCTGATTGATCCACCCGCACGGGTCGGCCTGATTGATTTTGGCCAGGTCGGCACACTCAGTGACGAGTTGATGTCAGAGATCATCATTTTCGTGTACGCCTGCTTGAACAACGAAATGGGGTTGGCGGTGGATGCGCTGGCGGACATGGATGCCCTGGGCAAGGACACGGATCGACAAAGCCTGCAACGGGCATTGATGGTGTTACGCGATAAATATTATGGTTTACCGATCAAACGATTAGATCTCACCACCTTTTTCAACGAGTATTCTAATGTGATGCGTCGTAACGATGTGGTGATTCCCAAGGACATGTCCATGTTGATCAAAGCCTTGGGCACTATCGGCGGAATCACCGCCCAATTGGATCCCGAGATGGATTTACTGGCGTTGGTGAAGCCGAAATTGCAATCCTCGTTGCGCGATCGAATTTCGCCAGCACGCTTCACACGCAAAGCGGGCCTGTTGGGATGGGATTTATTCAGCATTTTACGACGTGCTCCGCGACAGTTTAGAGATGGATTACGGCGCCTCGCTTCGCATGGGCTGGAAATAAACGTACGCCATGAAAACATGGATCGTCTGATTCGCGAGCTGGATCGATCCAGTAACCGCCTGGCATTTTCTATCGTGATCGCCGCGGTTATCCTGGGCAGTTCGGTCGTGATCAGCGCATCGCCCGATCTACATATTTTCGGATTCAAAGTTCAACACATCGGCATGATTGGTTACCTGTTCGCGGGTATTTTGGGAATCGGTTTGAGTTGGGCGATCTTCCGTAGCGGCCGACTCCATTGAGAGAATGAGTATGAGAACATTACTATTAACCTACACGACTTTGATTTTGGTTTTCGCAGGGTCATGTATCAATATGGAAAAACGAGCTATGATAAAAGTTACACCCATTTTGACTGTCGATGATGTTAAAAAAAATATACCCTTCTGGGTAGATCGTCTTGGCTTTGAAAATACAGCTGAGGTTCAAGAGGAAGGCAGTGAAGATCGACTAGCGTTCGTCATGCTCAAAAAAGGGAATGTCGAAATCATGTACCAGTCTCTGGTAAGCCTTGAAAAGGATTTGCCTGCGATTAAAAAAAGTGTACAGGACTCCAGAAACTTTCTCTATATCGAGGTCGGTAATCTCGAAGACGTGATCGCAAAACTCGATGGTATGGAAGTCGTCGTTCCCAAACGAAAAACATTTTACGGCGCGACGGAAATCGCATACCGCGACCCTTCTGGCCACATCATTTGCTTCGCACAAATGGGAGATTAAGCAGGCGTATCAACCTGCTGTCCAGTTGCTTGAGGTTGTTCTCCCGTCGTCTGATACGCTCCAGTCACGGTCATGCTTGAAATCGTTACCGTCGATTGCTCAAACGACATGGAGCTATTCGACGAGGCGAGACTATTAAGAAATTGCGCAGCGTCCAATCCACCACCGCCACCCGAACCCTGTGATGAGCCGCCGGAGGTTCCGCCCTGCTGTTGCTGCATGCCCTGAAGCAGAGCCATCAGGATCATCAAGGCGATCAACATCTGCAACATTTTATCGTTTTCAACACCACCCCCGATCCCCTGCAACATTTGACCGACCGACAGGTTCACGTTTGACATTTGCATTGAGCGTCCACTGATCGTTGAATTGATCGCGGTGTTCGCACCGTTGCTGGCGGCAGCCCCTTGATTGGATGAAACCGCTCCTGCCCCGGCTGAAAGCCCGATAACCGCAGATTGTATGGGTTGAATCATTTACTTCTTTCCTTCCTCAATGCCCCCAACGCATAAGAAAGCCTTCTTACGCAATTCGCGCAAGATGCTCACCCTTCAACATGGCAAACCGACGTCCGGATACTCACCTGAAGCGAATATAATGACGTAACCCCTTTAATAACAATGACTTACGAACGTTCGCAATCTGTGATTACCTGGTTTGGATATGCCGTGGTGTTGTTTTGGATCAACATTCCGTGCGAAACTATAAACAATTTGAAGTATGACAGGGCTGGATAGAAATGAGTGGTCAAGGACAAAAAAGGGGTCTTTAGTCACCAAATTGAGGATGAAGACCGGGAAGGTCGGCCATATCTAACTAACTATTCATGCTTTCAACATGTTGTAGATCAATGAAAACGCTGCTTTTATTTGACATTTGAAGGTAGGGATTTACCATGTTGAAACAGAATCTGGATTCGGGCTGAAATTGGATTTTAGTATTACAATATCGGAAACACTTATAAGTATCGGCTCAGGCGGGTACTTTCGGCTGTGCCATTCATCAAGCTCGTATCCGGAATAGATTTTTACTGTTTTTGCGTTCTCAACAAGGTTAACAACATAGGATTCTATGAACGCGACCGCATTACAACCTACGCAACCGCCATCGACATTAGCGGTGTACACGCCCGCGAAAATCAATCTGACACTTCGTGTTCTCGGTCAGCGCGAGGACGGGTTTCATGATCTGCAATCGCTGGCGATGGGCGTCGATCTCTGCGATCGCCTGGACTGTATCCGCACTTCGCAAGGTCCATTAACCATACATTGCAGTGATCCTGCGTTGAATTCTCAAGATAACTTAGTCATCCGTGCCGCCAGTGAACTCGCTCAACAACATGGTATTTCACCTGCGATGAAGATCGAGCTGACCAAACGGATTCCGATCGGAGCGGGTTTGGGTGGCGGTAGTAGTGACGCATCAGCGACGCTGCAAGTCTGTAATGATCTTTGGAATTTACAATTAAGCAAAGAGGAACTGGCGAGTATTGGCTCTGCGATCGGATCTGATGTTCCCCTGTTTTTTTCGCTGCCCTCTGCCCTCATCAGCGGCCGGGGAGAAGTCGTGAATCCTGCCCCCTTGAAATGGAAGGGATGGGTTCTACTCGTGCTTAGTGGGGAAACCGTTTCGACACCAGCCGTTTATGACGCGTGGAAAAAAGAGGATTGCACCGATATCAGCCCGGACGTCATTGAGCAAATCCAAAACGCAACAAAGGCGAACGGGATCACGCCATTGTTATTCAACGATCTGGAACAAACCGTATTCAAGCTTCACCCCAAGGTCGCAGAGGTCTTTACCAAACTCAACCATTTATCAACAGGAACATTTCGTCTAACCGGAGCGGGGTCTGTTTTTTTTCAGCTCTTTGATCATCAAGAAGCTGCCCAGGACGCCGTTATGAAAATAAAAGAAGAACTGCCGGGCGTAACATGCAACGTTGTAGCTGCGCTAGCGGTCAGCACCCAGGTCAACAATGAGGACAACACATGGAAATCTCAGACGTCCACGTAAAAATGATTCGTAATTCTTCCGATCGCTTGAAAGCGGTTTGCACCATCACCTTTGATGGCGAATTTGTCGTACGAGACGTGAAAGTTGTGGAAGGCACGAACGGAATGTTTGTGGCGATGCCTTCAAGAAAACTATCCGTTCACTGCAAATCCTGTAACCAGAAAAACCACCTTCGTTCAAAATATTGCAACGAATGTGGCACAAAAATCGACAGCAAACCCCTTCCCTCCGACAACGACGGCCGCACCCGACTGCATCGCGACATCGCCCATCCGATCACGCCCGCTTTTCGTGAACGCGTTCAGGAACATGTCATTAAGGCGTATGAAGTGGAGAATGAAAGCATCAAAGAAGCTCAAGAAGTTGAAGAAGTGATAGAAGAAGTCATAGAAAAACCTCAAGTCGTTGCCGATGAGGCACAGGAGGAGAATGAAGACGACTACGAATCCACAACGAGCAAAAGAAAAGGTAGTGGCTTTGAAGAATACGATGAAATCATCGCCAGTTTGAAGGGATCACAACAATCTCGAGCGGATCAAAAATCGGAAGTGATCGCTCGCGATTCAGATGACGAATCCAGCGAACAGGATGAACCCTCTGAACAGACAACCTCCGGATTTCAAGACGACGAAGAAGTAGTAGTAAAAGAAGAAGAAGAAGAGCAAAAAGAAGAAGCTAAACCATCTACGGCTGCCGCTTATGATCAAAGTTCTGAGTCGGAAAATCAGGCCACCGCGGTTAACCATGATGATGATAGTGCTTTTGGCGAAGGTATTATATAGCAGAACCACGCTATTCGATTAACTTTCCAGCGCCTCCAATGTGACATTTTCACTTGGAGGCGTTTTTTCTTACATTGGACGAAGTCGTGCAAATCAATCCGGGTTCTTGTAAGATGAGAACGAACCATTTATCATCAACGATAGTTAGTGAATCAATCACAAAGGATTTTACCATGACCATGATGAACGACGCCACCCGACCCACCGCGGTCCTAAAAGCCGAGCACCAGGTAATCTTGCGTACGCTGGATGTGCTTAGAATTCTTGTGAACCGATCTTTGGGCGGTGAAGGATTTGAGCTGGAGGCCTGCAAACAATGTGTCGAGTTTTTTCAACAGTTCGCCGACGCTTGTCACCACGCCAAGGAAGAGGATTTACTTTTCCCAAAACTGCAAGAGCGCGGGGTGCCCAATGAGAATGGCCCGATCGGCATGATGCTGCATGAACATCAGTTGGCACGCGGTCTTACTCGTGACATGGACGAAGCACTCAATGCCTATGAACAAAACGAATCAGAGGATGCGGATCGATTTGATCAGGCTGCGGGTCAGTATATCGAACTGTTGGGTAATCATATCTACAAGGAAGATAACATCCTGTTTGCCATGGGCGAGCAAGTGATGAGCGAACAGGATCAGCAATCGCTATGCGATCAGTTTTGCGAAGTGGGTTGCCGGTCCTTTGGCGGAAAAAAACTAGAACAACTCGAACAGATCGCCGATGACCTCGAAAAAAAGTGGAAGGGATAATTATTCGACTTTTTACTACTTGATGTTTCGACTTTTCGATGTTTTGATTTTTCGACTTTTCCTACATACTCGTTCCACCGTCGACGGGTATGATCTGACCTGTGATGTAATCACCAAACTCAACCAGAAACCGCACCAGTTTTGCTATATCCTCCGGCGACCCCTCTTTTCCCATCGGCACTTTCGCGGTAATTTTTTCGCGCAAGGCTTCATCAAAATCATCGGGAAATATAGCGATCCCCGGCGCCACCCCGTTCACCTGCACCGATGGAGCTAACGATAACGCAAGTGATTTTGTCAGATTCACCAATCCCGCTTTGGATGCACAATAGGCGATATGGCCCGGCCAGGGTTTCTTCGCGGCAATGTCGCAAAGGTTTATCACTTTACCCCATCCTCCCGCTTGCAAAAACGGTGTTGCGAAATGTGTCAGCGCTGCGGGTGCAGTTAGATTGACCCGAACCATTTTTTCCCACTGGTTGCTGTCAAACGCATCCAGCGTGTCGGCGTACTCGGTCATAAAAACCGAGGCGTTGTTAATCAGGATATCGAGTTGCCCCAAAGCGCTGACCGATTGCTCGATGATCCGAGGCCAATGAGAAGGTTGCTGTAAGTCTCCGGTGACCACGGCTGTTCTTCGACCCGTTGCCTGAATCAAGACAGCCAGTTCTTCGGCTTCGTCTTGACTCTTTCTACAATGAATCACAACGTCACATCCAGC
>CBDTZI010000235.1:0-5846 GCA_965364865.1 uncultured bacterium
CCACTGCGGAAACGGAATCATCCTCATAGACGGCTTTGATAGAGCGTTGTGCGTTTTCGATCCTGACATCCTATTAGATAGGGGTGAACAGGATTCGAGCGATTTCATACATGATTTTATTGCGGTATTCGTCTAACCCATAATGGCATCCTTGTTAGACGAACCGGACAACAGTCTCCAGCGACTTAACAGTACGAACAAGAAGGTAACAAAGACAATGGCTACAGTCACAGCACAAATGGTGAAAGACTTACGACTCAAAACCGACCTGCCCATGATGGAATGTAAGCAGGCGTTAAGTGAGAACGACGGCGACATGGTTAAGGCGGTCGAGTGGTTAAAGAAAAAGCACAAAGGTAAATTAGCTGAACGTGCTGACCGCGCCACCGGCGAAGGTCGAATCGCTGTGTATATGAACGATGCCAAAACGGCTGGGGCGATGATTGAGCTGCAATGCGAAACCGCACCCGTAGCCAAGAACGAGATGTTTGTCGATCTGGCAAACTCCTTCGCCGTCAAGGTCGCATCCGGAAGTGATGCGTCTCCGGAAGTCGATTCGATTCGCAACGATTCTGAGATGGACTCCAAGTTTACCGAAGTCTATGGCAAGCTTCGTGAAACCATGAATCTGACCAAGTGTCGACGTATGGAGGGTGGCCATCTTTCGTGTTACATCCATCACGACGGAAAAAGCGGAGTTCTGTTGGCGATGGACGCCGAGCCAAAATCCGACAAAAATGTTGCCGCTGATTTATGCATGCACGCGTTGTTCACGCAGCCATTGGCGATTGATCGATCCGGTGTTCCTACCGAGCAGGTGGACAAGGTTCGAAAAGAAGCGATTGAGTTGGCTAAGTCCGATGGCAAAAACGATGAGATCGTCGAAAAAATCTCTGAGGGCAAGGTCAACGCCTTCTACGCCGAGCGGGTTTTGATGGAACAATGGCACGTCAAGACCGATGATTACGGCAAGAAAAAAGTCGGTGACATCTTAAAAGAAGCTGGCGTCAACGCCGTTACCGATTTAATCATTATGAAAGTCGGCGGCGTATAAAATTTTTCTTTGATGGATCGATGTGATGGCATCGATTTCTATGGGTCCACTCTTTTCGATCGATGATCGGAGTATTCTTTTACTATGTCTAAACCCGCCTATGCCCGTGTCCTTCTCAAAATCAGTGGGGAGGGACTTTGCAAACCGGGTTCTTCCGGATTCGATGCGGATTCGATTCGCCAACTGGCGGACGAAGTGAAACTGGTGGTCGATCTGGGTATCCAGGTTTCGGTCGTCGTGGGCGGGGGCAATTTAATTCGCGGTTCGGTCATTTCCAAAGACTCACCGATTGAAGAATCCACCGGTCACTATATGGGCATGCTCGCCACGGTAATCAACGCCCTGGCGGTGCAGGACACCCTTGAATCCATCGGCGTTCCTACCCGCGTTCAAAGTGCAATCGCGATTTCCAGTGTGTGTGAACCGTTTATCCGTCGTCGTGCGATCCGCCATCTGGAAAAAAAGAGAGTCGTCATCTTCGCAGCCGGCACGGGTAATCCGTTTGTTACTACTGACACAGGAGCGGCACTGCGGGCTTCGGAGATTAACGCGGAAGTGTTGTTGAAGGCGACGAAAGTCGATGGCGTGTATACCGCCGACCCGGTAATAGACCCGAGCGCGACGCGAATCGAAAAACTTACCTACAACGAAGTCATCGACAAAAGACTCGCGGTGATGGACGTCAGCGCGATTGATCTTTGTCAGCGAAGCGGAATTCCCATCATTGTGCTCGATCTGAAAAAACCGGGGAATATGCGTGATGTGGTCCTGGGTAGTGGCTCGGGCACGTTAATTCACAGCGGTTCGTAACAGTGATCCGTTTAGACGCAGGGTTATCACATTGCAACGGGTTGTCTCGCCGCAGCCGGTTGATCCATTTCCCGTCTCTCGTACAATACTTGCGGATCAGAAAAGTATCGATTTTGGAGATTGACGTATGTCCAGCTCAGCCATTGAAAATGAATGTTCGTCCAAGATGACCAAGGCCACCGAGTTTTTTAAGCAGGAACTTCGCGGCGTTCGTACCGGTCAAGCCAGCCCGGGTCTGATCGAACACATCAAAATCGATGTGCCGGCCTATGGCAGCTCCATGGAATTGCGTGAATTAGCCACCATCAGCGTACCCGATCCAGGAACACTCTTGGTCAAGCCGTTTGATCCGACGACGTTGAAGGATATCGAAAAGGGAATTCAAACTTCCGATTTCGGGGTGACGCCGATGAACGATGGCAAAGCGATACGCTTGCCGATTCCACCGCTTTCCGGTGAACGTCGACAACAGCTGGTGCAGCAGGTTAAGAAGATGGCCGAAGCGCAGAAGATCGCGATTCGCAATGCCCGCCGGGACGCCAACAAGTCGATCGACAACGCCGAGAAAAAAGAAAAGACTTTGAGCGAAGATCAGGCTAAGGATTTGAAAGATTCGATCCAGAAGCTGACCAAAAAGTATGAAGACGATATCGAATCCACGTTGAAAGCCAAGTCCAAAGAAATCGAAGAAGTGTAAATATAATATCATGCCCGCGGGCGTGGTTCGGATTGATGGTTGTCGATTAAGAGAAATTGCCCGATTCATTGGAGCAGATCGCCCCGTATTGCATACAGGTAGAACAGGCGGAGTGGCGAAGCGGATAATCTCGAATCGTTTCGCCAAGTGTTTCACCCATTTTAGCCGAAGACGAATCCAGCAGAATCGGACAAACCCAAACCCCCTGATCCGTCACCAGCCGTGAGTTACTACACAACAAATCCCGCTGATCGAACTGTTCCATCATTTCATGGGTGACCGTAGCCTGGTCGCAGTATCCGCCGCCGCGCTCAACCTCCGCACCCAGTTTTAGCAGCGGCAAAATTTTCAATCGCGGATGGTTATACCCGACCGATTGAAGCACTTCGACAAATCCTTTCAGGACTTCTTCATCGCAGCCGCTCCATGTACGCGTGATGGTAAGGATGGGCGCGAACCCACGTACGACAAGTTTTTGCACGCCTTCCATCGCGCGATCAAACGTTCCCTCGCCGCGTACGGGGTCGTTCATCTCGGCGGAGTATCCGTCGAGGCTTACACGGATTTCAAGTTTGTGGCTCGACGCCTGTTGCATGCGTTCGAGTCGATCCAAAATGGGAGTGCGAAACAGCGTAGCGTTGGTCAACACGGTAGCTGGCCCATACTGCAATGTTTTTTCAAGAATGTCGCACATCTGCGGGTTGGCAAATGATTCGCCGCCGGTGAAGTAATATTCTTTCACCGAGAGTGATCGCGCTTCTTCCAGAAATTTCGTACACGTTTCCAGTGACATGAATTTGAATTTATCGTTTTCGGGTGTGCAGCTGATAAAACAATGATGGCATCGTAAATTACAGATCGTGCCGCCCACCTGAAACCAGACCGTTTCCAGCGCATTCGTATGTACGGATGGTGCGTCGGTATTTAGAATTTCCAGGGGTATGTGTTGAGGCTGTACGGTCATATAAAGTCATCCACAAGTTTTTACATCTGCAATATTTTAATGGGGCCGGCCAAGCGACAGGGTAAAGCCTGTAATCTGTAATTTCAAGTACGCTCTATGTGGTGATGCTCGCAGGCTATAACACGGGATTCGACCTGATTATTCCCATGGTGGGGTGTGGGTGGTGTTGATGCGGATTAGCCGTTATTATGAGGCTGCAATTTTAATCGGTTTTTGGAACTACATGATCTTTTGATAGAGGGTATGAGCTGTGATCGATAAGATAATTTCTCTGATTAACGAACAACAGGACGCCAACGTGGAACGCATGCTGGACCTGTTGCGGATTCCCAGCATTTCAACCGACACCGCCCGAAACGCAGACACACGCAAAGGGGCTGAGTGGGTCCATAAGCTCTTTACCGATTGCGGCATTGAAAGCGAAATCGTGGACACGCCCGGCCACCCAGCCATACTGGCGGATACCGGTGAAGTCGACGGAAACGGCCTGACCGTGTTGATCTATGGTCACTACGACGTGCAACCGACCGGTGACGAAACACTATGGGATTCACCCGCCTTTGAACCCACGATTCGCAACGGCAATGTTTACGCACGCGGCTCCGCAGATGACAAGGGTCAGGTTCTGGCTCACATGATCGCGGCTGAGAGTTGGAAAAAAGTGGCGGGAAAATTGCCGATTCGCGTGAAGTTTTTGATCGAAGGTGAGGAAGAGGTCAGCTCGCCCAACCTGGAGCCGCTCATTCGTGAACACAAAGATCGATTAGCTTGCGATTATGTTGCGCTTTCGGATACACCCAAGTTTGATGAAAATACCCCGGCCATTACCTATGGTACGAAGGGACTTGTCTATAAAGAAATTATTGTTACCGGTGCGAAGCAGGACCTGCATAGTGGATCGTACGGCGGAACCATTATCAATCCCGGTAACGCACTGGCACATATTTTCTCATCGCTAAAAGACGCCGATCAACGCGTCACCATTCCCGGATTTTACGACGATGTGATTCCGATCAGCGACGACGATCGCAGGCGTATGGAAGAGCTTCCATTCGACGAAGCGGGATACCTGGCTTCGATGGGCGCACCGGCGTTGGATGGTGAGAAGGGCTTCAAAACTTTGGAACGTCGCTGGGCACGGCCCACGCTGGATGTTAACGGTCTGCTCTGCGGATTTACGGGTGAAGGTGCGATGACGGTTTTGCCAGCCAAGGCGATGGGCAAGGTTTCGATGCGGCTGGTGCCCGGCCAAAATCATGAACTGATTTCCAAAGCGTTTGACGAAGCGGTGATGGCTGCGGCTCCCAAGGGGGTCAAGGTTGAGATCAAAGAGCATGGCGCGTGTGCAGCCTATGTCTGTCCGTTAAAATCAACGGGCATGACCGCAGCAGCTAAGGCACTGGAGCTTGGGTTTGGCAAGGCGCCGTTCTTTACGCGTGAAGGTGGTACGCTTCCGATTTTACCGCTGTTTAAGGAGGTGCTCGGTGCGGATTCGTTGATGATGGGTTATTGCATGCCCGACTGCAACGCGCACGGCCCCAACGAATACTTCGGCCTGAGTGATTTCCACAACGGCATAAAATCCTCCGCCCACTTAATCGATCAGCTTGCAAGAGTGTAGTGATAGCTGTTCAAGTATCCAAATAACACTATCGCTTACCCGTCGTTTGCTTCGCCGTTGAAATCGATTTTGGGTACGGCTTTGATTTCTTCGGCGATTTCGAAGTACTCGGACTTTTCCACGCCGGCGAGGCTGCAATATAGTTTGCCAAGCAATTTGCGCGAAAACGTATTCATCACTCGAACCGAGTCGTTGTATCGTTTGCGCTCTACGCTCAGCCGGTTCTCCGAACCCTCTACGGTGTCCTGCAATTTCAAAAAGTTTTCGTTGGATCGAAGCTGCGGATAGCTTTCTTTCAAAACCAGTAGTCGCGAAAGGGCGGATTCAAACATGCCCGCGGCTTTAACCTTAGCTCCAGTCGTCTTGGCCTGGAAATAAGACTCGCGCGATTTGGCGATGCCCAGAAAAACATCCTTTTCCTGTTTAGTGACACCCTGGACCGTTGAGACGATGTTGGGGATCAGGTCGAATCGGCGTTGCAATTGGTTTTCCACCTGCGCCCAGGCGCTGTTGACCTGTTCGTCCATGGCGACCGCTTTGTTGTATCCCGAATATACGCACCCACCGAGCATTAACACAAATGCGAACAATCCGAGAAACAAGAACAATAAAATTTTTCCGATTTTCATAGAATCACCTCGTGTTTCGTTTGTTGTGTTTTGTAGCGTGGTTCCGCATGACGGGCAGAACTTCGCACGGC